>CASCGD010000022.1 GCA_949132985.1 uncultured Lachnospiraceae bacterium | reverse complement strand
CCGTTTTTTACCGATACCCTTTTTTCTCAACTGCGCTTTACCTGTTACCGTCCACTCTGTGTTCGGCAGCCTTTCATGCCTATGTATGTCATCGACTGTGCGATTAGTTATTCATCATGAAATGAATAATCTTCTCAACATCCTCTTTCTCATGTGCGACAATCTCTAACTCAGGAATGTCTCCGTTGGAGAAAATGTTTGCCAATGAAACATACTGGCTGAGCTTGGATTTTAAATTTAAGCGGTCTCCCTCTCCGGTTACCAGCTCGACCGTACCCTCACAGGTATCGATCATCTTGAAAAATGCGTTTACGTCTTTAATGTTTTGAACCTTCATAATGTGTTCTCCTTTCTCTTGCCCGCGGATCCTCATGCGGGTATTTTCTTGATTTCCTTTTTTTGTTTACGCCCCTAGTATAGCATACTTTTTTCATATTACAATGTCACTTTTGCACAAAAAATTAGTTTATTTCTTCAAAATCATCGGCTGTTTTTGGTTAATTTGTACAAAATGACGAATTTTCAATAACCTATAACAAAGTATTGTATACTACCTAAGGTTCTAAAACCCGTCATTTCATTTCGGCAGTAAACACACCATCACATCCAATGATCGCCAATCCGAATAACCATAAAATCAGTAACTCGCCCCTGACATGCTTCGTTTCACCATAACGCTCGCAAAATTGATGCAAAAAAAAGAACTTTCCGAAAAATCCGGAAAGTTCTTTTATATATATACGTTAGCGGATGCCCACAGACAACCGTTTCGTCTCCTACATCATCCCCATGCCAGGTGCGCCGCCGGCCGGCATCGCGGGAGCATCCTCCTTGATGTTCGCAACTACGGACTCGGTGGTAAGCAACGTGGATGCTACACTGGTTGCGTTCTGCAAAGCGCTTCTCGTCACCTTTACCGGGTCGAGAATGCCGGCTTTTACCATATCCACATACTCCTCTGCAGTTACATCGTAGCCGATGCCTGCCCCGGACTCGCGTACCTTGTTGATGATGACAGCGCCTTCTACGCCCGCGTTGTCAGCGATGAAATACAGCGGTGCCTCAAGCGCCTTTAAGATCACGTTTGCTCCGGTGCGCTCATCGCCCGTTAAGCCGGTTGCGAAATCCGCAACGATCTTTGCCGCATGAATATAAGCAGAACCGCCGCCGGAAATGATACCCTCCTCGACTGCCGCACGGGTTGCGTTTAACGCATCCTCCATGCGAAGCTTTGCTTCCTTCATCTCGGTCTCGGTCGCAGCGCCCACGCGAATAACGGCAACACCGCCGGCCAGCTTTGCAAGCCGCTCCTGTAATTTCTCCTTGTCAAACTCGGAGGTCGTCTCGTCGATCTGTGCACGGATCTGGTTGACACGGGACTCGATCGCACTCTTGTCGCCGGCACCGTCCACGATGACAGTGTTCTCCTTCTGAACCTTTACGGACTTTGCGCGTCCCAGCATATCCATGGTCGCCTCTTTGAGTTCCATGCCAAGCTCGGAGGAGATCACCTGTCCGCCTGTCAGAATCGCGATATCCTCAAGCATTGCTTTTCTTCTGTCGCCGTATCCGGGAGCCTTAACTGCAACTACATTGAACGTTCCGCGCAGCTTGTTCAGGATCAGGGTCGTCAGCGCCTCGCCCTCAACATCTTCTGCGATGATGAGCAGTCTCGCGCCGGACTGCACGATCTGCTCCAGAACCGGAAGGAGATCCTGAATATTGCTGATCTTCTTATCGGTGATTAAAATGTAGGGATCGTCTAAAACAGCCTCCATTTTATCCATGTCAGTTGCCATATATGCGGAAATATAGCCGCGGTCAAACTGCATACCTTCTACCAGATCCAGCTCGGTCTGCATCGTCTTGCTCTCCTCGATGGTGATAACACCGTCTTTGGACACCTTCTCCATCGCATCTGCAACAAGGTTTCCAACTTCCTCCTCGCCTGCGGAGATCGCCGCAACCTTTGCGATCTGATCTTTGCCGTCAACAGCCTTGCTCATGTCTGCAAGCGCCTCTACTGCCTTGTCAGTAGCCTTCTTCATACCTCTTCTCAGGATGATCGGATTTGCTCCTGCAGCAAGATTCTTGATACCTTCCTTGATCATCGCCTGTGCCAGTACAGTTGCGGTTGTTGTTCCGTCGCCTGCCACATCGTTTGTCTTGGTAGCCACCTCTTTTACAAGCTGTGCGCCCATGTTCTCGAATGCATCCTCCAGCTCAATCTCCTTTGCGATGGTTACACCGTCGTTGGTGATTAAGGGAGCGCCGTAGGATTTGTCTAATACAACGTTGCGTCCTTTGGGTCCGAGTGTCACACGAACGGTATTTGCCAACTTATCTACGCCTGTCTCCAGGGCTGTGCGCGCCTCTGCGCCATATTTGATTTCCTTTGCCATGATGATCTGTTCTCCTTTTCTTTGTCTGAATTATAAAACTACTTGATCGCTTTGCCCGTCATCGCCCCCAACATACCGCTCCTTGTCCGCGCCCTCCGCTTAACCTGAAACGATATTTGCATCCGGGCGATTTCCGGTCGTTCGATTACTCTACGATCGCTAAAATATCATTCTGACGGACAATGATAAACTCCTCACCGTCCAGCTTTGCCTCGGTGCCTGCATATTTGGAGTAGATGACCTTCTGGCCTTCCTTCACCTGCATAGTCACTTCCTTGCCGTCAACCACGCCGCCCGGTCCTACCGCAACGACCTCTGCCTCCTGGGGCTTCTCCTGTGCGGAGCTTGCAAGGATAATGCCTGACTTTGTCTTTTCTTCTGCTTCTAACTGTTTGATAACAACTCTGTCTAATAACGGTACTAACTTCATGTGTAATAGCCTCCTTGTGATAAATTCTGCTCTCTGTTAGCACTCATTTATGCCGAGTGCTAATCGCTAATCCATATAATATGGTTTTCGCCGGTATTATGCAACCGAAAAAAAGTTGCAGTTTCATTATTATTTCTTTCCTATACTCTCTTATACTCTCTTTTTCTCATTTTTTCTCATTTTTTCAATTTTTATACACTTTTTATTATTCGCGACCGCAACCCCCCCTTCCCTTCTAAATCAATTGCAGAATCCTGCCTTGTTATGGTATAATACGGACACTTGGCGAGGTATTTGCGAGCCTAGTGGCAGTAATACCTGCCCACTTAGCGAATGCAAGCCAGCGGCGAAGCATGAGGTTAGTGGCCAGGTATAATACGAACACTTGGCGAGGTATTTGCGAGCCTAGTACAGCGTTTTTCAATTAACTACACCCAAAGAATTCCGTATTTATCAGTATTTTAGGCAAAAATATGGTGTAGTTAATTAGCGAACGATATACTAGTGGCAGTAATACCTGCCCACTTAGCGAATGCAAGCCAGCGGCGAAGCATGAGGTTAGTGGCCAGGTATAATACGTACACATAAAACAACGGCCCGGTTCATCCGGTGCCGCCGCCAGACATTCATATGAAGGAGACACCATGACTCAGGAAATACAACAGGACGAACGGTATCACGTTGCAGACGAAGCCATATACGACGCGTTCTTTCTGCTTTTGAAAGAAAAAGATTTGGATAAGATCACTGTATCGGATGTTATAAAAAAAGCCGGTGTTGTCCGCAGCACCTTTTACAATCACTACGAAAACATCCCGGCTCTTGTAACCGCCATTGAGGATAAAACGATTGACGATATTTTTTCCCTCATGGCAACCTTCCATCCGAAAAACGACTATGAGATGTGCCAGTCCTATTTCCGGACCATCTGTGACTACACGATGACAAACCCCTTTTTGGCCAACCTTCTTAGCAGTCCGCGGGGAGATGCATTTTTTGAAAAGTCCATCACCATGCTTCACCGCTATGTGGCAAAGGTTATGCAAAGCACGAACGCTTCCCATCACAGCAAGGAGGAAATTTCCTATATGATCGCCTGCACCATCGGCTCCACAATCGGTGTACTCCACAAATGGAGCAGGGAAAATTTTCAGACGCCTGCACAAGTCGTCGCCGGTATTCTGACACAGGCTTTTATGTCAGGTATGCTCCCTTTTATGTCCTGACATCCCGGCGGCTGAAGTTCCATCCCATTTCCAGGACATAGCCGCCGCTGTCCGATGTTCTTTGAAGTATGACGTTGAAAATCTTTCCCCCAGGCGCGCTGTGTATTCCGCGCTACTCCGTTATCGGTTCGTCAATCAGAATCTCCTGCCGCTTGATCTTTCTAGTCGAGCTCTTGATAAACGGATTTTTCCGAACAACAAGCCCCGTAATCTGGCGATAGCCAGGCTGATTCTTGTTGTATTTATCCAAAAATGCCTGCAGCTCACGCTGGATTTTCTCTTCATTCATGTGCTTGGATGCCACAACATCCTGATCCGGATAAATTCTTGCCGTCAGCCCGTTGTTCTCACCGGTCACGATGACCTCTCCTACCAGCTTGCCAAGAGCCAGCTTATTCTCGATCTCCTCAGGAGAAACATTCTCACCGTTGGAAAGAATAATCAGATTTTTGACACGCCCGTTGATGAACAAAAATCCGTCCTCATCCAGATAACCTTTATCTCCCGTGTGCAGCCAGCCGTCTTTTAAGGTCTCCGCTGTTTCCTCCGGCATTTTGTAGTAGCCCTGCATCACGCTGCTGCCCCTCACCAGAATCTCGCCGTTCTCAAAAGCCAGCTCCACGTTGGACAGCGGCCTCCCGATGGAGCCTGCCTTGTAATCCCCCGGTAAATTACAGCTGATAACCGGGGAGCACTCCGACATGCCGTACCCTTCCAGAACCTCTACGCCGTAATCGGCAAACTTATCAATGTAGAACGGATCAAGATGCGCGCCGCCGGTAAAAATGATCTTCAGATTCCCGCCGAACACCTTCGACGCCAAAAGTTTTTTTGGAATCAGAGGACCGGCAGCGGAGAGCTTCTTATAAATGGTCTCCAGCATCAGAGGAACCATCAGCATCACATCCGGCTGGAAAACAGCCATATTTTTCACCATGTGAAGAAGGGAATCGTTGATGCACAGCGTCGCACCCAGCGAAAACCCTTTGAGCCAGTCCATAACCAGGCAGAACGCATGATGAATCGGAAGAACGCTTAGCATCACCGTCCCCGGCTCTCTCCAATAATTCACAGCCTTGACATTTTCCGCCAGATTCCCCTGTGTCAGCATGACGCCTTTGCTCTTCCCGGTTGTCCCGGAGGTGTAAATAATCGTCGCCACATCCTCATAATCCGGCCGGTCCGAATCAGCATCACTGTTTTCTCCCGCCGCCACCAAAGATGCGACAGATAAGACCCGCTCATCCGCATGTCCCGGCTCTTCGGCCTGCAAAATCCAGATTTTTCTCAGCTTCGGACATCCCGCCAGAATATCCTCCAGAAACGCTCCCTGCTTGGGTCCCAAAAAAAGCGCCTCCGAATCCGAGCGGTTGATCAGATCCGTCAAATCTTCGCAGGGCAGCCCCGCATCCAGCGGAACCGCAACATTTTTCCCTGTGACAATGCCAAGATAGCTCTCGATCCACTCCACGCAGCTTGCCCCGATCAGCGCGATATGACTGCCCTGAAATCCCTCTGCAAGCAATCCTTTCCGCGTCGCCCTTACATGTGCCATCAGCTCGCTGTAGCTCTCTTCAAGGATCTCCTTCTTTTTCAGCCACCTGACAGCTTTTATATCCGAATAACTTGTTTCACTCTCTTCTAATATGTCCCTAATTAACATTTCATCAAACCTCCCTCATTTGATTCCTTGTAAAAACTGCGCTCACAAATGACACGCCCTACGCTTCCTCCTGCAGCCGCTCCATCAGCTCCAGCGCCTCTGCAACGGTCAAAACCTGTACCAGATCTTCCTCCTCCAGCTCAACGTCAAAGGTATCCTCCAACTCTCCCAGAAACGACATAAAGTCAAGAGAGCTAAACCCCAGATCCTCACGGAATCTCATTTCATTCGTGATATTTTCCGGCTCCACCTCACAATACTGCGCCACGATTGTCTTAAACTGCATTTCCTTTGTCATCTTTTTTTCCTCCTGAATAATTAATTATTAAATCTGTTCCATAATTTCGCCGATCGTCATATCCGGCTCCGCAATCCCCTTAAACAGAATGCGCATCATATAATAGTACAAAAGCTCCATATCATGCTCCTGCAAATGAGCCGTCTGGTAGTGGTACGAAAAATTCATTCCGCCCTCCGGGGTATGAGATACGGTCAGATACATCTTTTTTGTCGCCGCACCGTTTGCAAACCATTTGGAATGCTGACGGATATTTTCAAGATGCGGATTGTCCATCTTTACCGGCATCGGCTGATAAGTGAGATAACAGCTCTCATAGGTTGTGTGCTCCGGTGTGTGGTAGCGCCTTCTCATTTCCTCCTCAATCAGAGCAGGATCGTAATTGCTGTGCATATAAATACGGTTCTGTACATTCTGGATCTCGTAGGCCGCCGCTAAAAATTCCGTATCCGCAGAAATCACCGTACGGCAGGGAAACATGATCGTCCGGCTGCCGCCTGAGGTCCACTCGTCATGGGTGGAACGACGGGAAATAAAATTCTCGATGGTGATATCCTCCTGGCCGTCATTCACCTTGGATAAATACGTCCGAATTCCAAGCAGCAGCAGGTTTGTCATAGAAAGCTGATGATTCATGCAGAAAGCAATCAGATTTCTCGTCGGCTCCGGCTCCAGAATGTAATCCTTCACATCCACAAACAGATTTTCCAGCTCGATATCGGCAGCCCTTAATTTTTTATCCTTGTGCTTCTTCCGAGCCTCCTCCAAGACAGCCGTCCCCTGAATATCGGAGTAGAGCGGCTCGCCCAGCGCATCCAGCTGATCGTCCCAGAACTTCTTATCCTTCGCAAAACGTTTCTCGTTGTTTGCCCGTTTCAGGTCCTTTTCCAGAACCTTTTCGAAATCCGCCAAATCCGCCGGGTATTCTGATTTAAATTTATAATGTGTATACAGCTGCATCAGGTCGTTAATCATGACCACCAGACCGCAGGAATCAATCAGCCTGTGGTCCATGTGAATGAAAAATCCGTTGTAGCCCTCCGGAAGCTTCATCATCGTCACATCACACAGCGGGATATCATCCCCGTCAAAGGTGTCGTAGGCCCATTGCTGCATCAGCGCATCCGCCTCGGCCAGACTCATGCCGGATAAGTCCTTTAAAGGGATATCTCTGCTCTCCTTTGCCACAATGTACTGTTTGACCTCCCCTTTTGCATCCGGCTTTGTGAAGCGGATGCGCATACAGCCGTATCGCTCAAATTCCAGCTGGATACATTTCTTTAAAAGCCCGAAATCCAGGGCTGCCTGCAAAGACGCAACCACACTGACACCTGATACCTGCTGCGTTTTATATTTCAATATCCAGTTATGGTGCATTTTCTGTGCTGCTGTTAATGGGTAATTCTTTCTCATAGACAACCTCCCGTTGTAACCGTTTTTTGTACCCTCTTGTTATTTCTTGTTTTCACTCCTGCAACGTTAGCACATTCTATTTTCAATTTCTACCCTTCCGGAGACTTAACAAACATTTTACATAAAAGTAACCAAGAACCAGTACCAGTATTCCCAAAAAAACGCCAGCCTATCAGGCTGACGTTCCATCTCTTTTTTTCTGTTCCGGCCGCTGCGGACTATCCTCGCTTTGGACTTTGGTCGTTTCTTTCAAAAAATTTTAAAAGCTTCTCCCGGTAAAATTCCGGCTGTTCATAGGCGCTGCAAAGGTGCCTGGCCTGCGGTACGATCACCAGCTCCTTTGGCGCACGGCACAGGGAATAATTGCGAAACGTATTCACCGGGTTCACATAGGTATCTTTTTCCCCGTGAAAAAACAAAACCGGCCTGCGATTCGTTTTCATTGCTTCCGCGGTGTCCGCATCCCTCATACAAAATCCGGCTAGAAATCTGCAGAACAAATCCACCCGAAACAAAAGCAGCTCCACCCAGTTCAGATGAAACCAGTTCGACGCAATATCCTTAAGCTCCGCTTTCATCGACTGGAATCCACAATCTGCAATGAGTCCTTTTACCTCCCCCGGAAGCTCATGCCCCGATGCCATGAGCACGGCAGCTGCTCCCATAGATTCTCCGTAAAGGTAGATCGGAAGCCCTTCCTGATTCCTCCTGGCGATATAATACGTCCATCTTAGTATGTCGTACTGCTCCTTCGCCCCAAAGGTAATGTACTCGCCCTCGCTCTCCCCGCAGCATCTCTGATCGATGAAGAGCAGATTACACTGATGCTCATGGAGAAACCTTGCCGTGTACGCAAAATCTCCAAAACTGCTTCCCTTGTAGCCGTGGCTTAAGAGAACAAACCGTTTCGCGTGCTCTGCCGGAAGATAAAGCGCATGGAGCCACAGTCCGTCTATGCTTTTCATCCGACAGTTCTTCATGGTCTGACGCTGGCACCAGGCCTTTCCCTCCTCGTACTCTCTCTCAAACTTATGTCTTGGATGATTGATCTTTATGTGGGAGAGCGCAAACCACTTCTTTTTCATCACGATCTTTTTCGTCTTACAATGAACCATCAGTTCGAAAAAAGACCATCCGACAGACATAAAAATACCGGCTGCCGCCGGAGCGGCAGCCAAAATTTTGATAACTTTATTTTTCATAGCCAAACTTATCTCTACCAGTTTTTATTGCGGGCAGTATAATACGCCTGCGTGACAATTTTATAGTGGTCGTATGTGGGATAGGTATATTTTGAGATATACCCGCTCGTGGACGTATTCGCCGCCTTCTTGTCCAGATAAAAGGACCTCTTTTCCACGCCGATCAGTGCATCACCCGCGTCATAGATCATGATATAGTTGTAGCCTGACACGCTCTGGTTTGTGGTGTTCTTAGTCGTAACGCTGAACGTAATTTTATTTCCCTCGTCCTTCTCATCCTTCACGGATGCCTTTACCTTTGAAGATACATCCTTATAAACATAACTCGGTTCATGGGATACCTGCGTAACCTTTGCACTGCAGGATGCAAGATCCAGAAGCTCGGCCTGTGAGCTTCCGACGTAAATACTTACATACACCGTCTTTTTTGCAATCACGCGGTTTACAAGCTCGCTGTCCTGCTTTACAACCTGCCCCTGCGCGTCCTTAAACGTATAGCCCAATGCAATCTTGTCAAAAGTCTGCGCCGTGTTGTTTTTTACGGAGAGGAGAACATAGCCTCCCGCGACGGAGAGCGCCTTCACGGAAAAATTCAGCTTTTTAACCGTGATATTCAGCTTTGTCGTCCCGCCGGACGTCTTGATCGTAACCGTCGCTTTACCCGCCTTTTTCGCGGTCAGATTCGTGTTCTTCTTGTTCTCCTTGTCCTTTGCGGCCTTCACGACCTTGCTGTTTGACGAGCTGACCTTTGCCACATCGCGGTAGTCCGTGAAGTAAATCTGCTCGCCTACGTAGAGCGTGATATTTTTCGTCGCCGCCTCTGCCGTAATCCCGGGAAGCAGCGTGACAAAAAGCGCCGCCGCCAGACAGATCGCAGCCAGTTTCCTCCATACATGTTTCATAAAATTTCTCCTTTCTTTGCCTGCTTTTTGGCATCCAGGTATGCCCTTAGGGTATTTCTCCTTTCTTTGCCTGCTTTCTGACATCATTTTCTGCGGGAAGCAGGCCGAAATGCAGCATCGCATTGTAAATACCGTCGTCGTACAAATCCGTCGTCACATAGTCCGCTGCCCGCTTCGCGCGCCTGTCCGCGTTTCCCATGGCGATACCGGTTCCTGCACAGGTCAGCATCTCCAGATCGTTGACACTGTCCCCCACCGCAAAGGTGTCATTTCGGTCAATCTGTAAATATTCGCAGACCTTCGCAATGCCTGTCGCCTTCGTGTGTCCTCTCGGAACCAGCTCCACCACACTACTGTTATGAATGAGGTACGTGTAATGCTCTGCAAGCGCCGCAAAGCCTCCTGCCCGGTCCGCATGGTCAGTGGCGCACGAAAGCTTGTTGATCTCCCAGTTCCCGTAGTTCTCGCGAATCCCCACAAGATGGCCGCCAAGCTCCCGCATTACCTTTTTTCCATATGGCTCGTGCGCAAAATCCTCCGCATCCATATACAAATAATTCGGCCCCTCCAAGATCGGGCGGAAGCCATACTTTCTCACGGTCTCCACCGTATGTATTGCAAGCTCCCTGCCGATGCGCTTCTCATAAATGATCTTCCCGTCAATCTCCACATG
The DNA here is from genome assembly GCA_949132985.1 of uncultured Lachnospiraceae bacterium. GTDB lineage: Bacteria > Bacillota > Clostridia > Lachnospirales > Lachnospiraceae > W0P33-017. The sequence continues at coordinate 24,678 of CASCGD010000022.1, read as the reverse complement.
AGTCCCGCAGCCCGCCAGCACACCGTCAAAGCCGATGTCAAAAAGCTTCGGGTTTTGAATGTAGGCACGGGCGCGGCCGCTGCACAAAAAAGCGTAATGCCCCTGGGATCTCAGCCCCCGAATTGCCGTCACGGCACTCTCCGGGATGTGGTTTTCAGAATCCCACAGCGTGCCGTCAATGTCAAAAAATACTGCCTTTTTCACAATTTCATCTCCAATAGCTTGGCCTTCAGCTCATTTTCCATCGTCTGAAGCTCCGTCTCTGCAGCCGCGCGCTTTGCCCTGCCCTCCGTCTGTATCTTCATCACCTCATCCAGTGTAGCGATCAGCGACTCATTCGTGTGCTTTAACGTCTCGATATCCACAATGCCCCGCTCAGATTCCTTCGCCGCCTCAATGGTTGCGGTTTTCAGCTTATCCGCGTTCTTTCGCAAAAGCTCGTTGGTCATGTCCGTCACGGCGCGCTGGGCAGCCGCCGCCTGCGCGCTGTGCTCCACACCCAGCGCAATGACCATCTGACTTTTCCAGAGCGGAATTGTGTTTACAAGCGTGGACTGAATCTTTTCCGCCATCACCGTATCACTGCCCTGAACGAGGCGGATCTGCGGTGCCGTCTGCAGGGCAATCGTCCGTGTCAGCTCCAGATCGTGCAGCTTCTTTTCAAACCGGTCAATCAGTCCCTCATAATCCTTTGCCGCCTGGGCGTCCTCCGGCAGATTGCTGGCAATCGCCCTCGCGCGGAGTTCTGCAAGTTCCCCACCCCGCGCTGCCTCAACTTTTTTCTTGCCGGCAATGATGTACATGGAAAGTTCCTTAAAATAAGCAAGGTTCATGTCATACATCTTATCCAGCATCTGCGCATCACGTATCAGCTGTATCTGATGCTTTTCCAGAGCCTCCGTGATCTTGCCCACATTTGCCTCCGTATGGTCATATTTCGCTTTCATCGCCGTGAGCTTGTTTGCCTTTTTCTTAAAAAAGGCACCAAACCCCTTTTCCTCTTCTTCCACGTCAAAGCTCTTGAGTTCCACCACAAGGGAGGTGATCATGTCACCGATCTCCCCCATGTCCTTTGTCCGAACATTTTCAAGGGCGCGCTCGGAAAAATCTGCCATCTTTTTCTGCGTGCCTGCACCATACTGCAATACCGCATTGGAATTTCGCAGATCTATTTTTTCCACAAAATCAGCCACCATGCGTTTTTCCTCCTCGGACAGCATGGAATCATCCGTCGCCGTTCTTGGCGCAGGAATCGCCTCCACTGCCGGCGCAGGCGCTTGCGGCTCCTCTTTCGGCGCGTCAAACGCGCCAAAATCCAGACTGGGCGCCTCCGCCGTAAATGTATCAAAATCCGTCATTTCATTCTCCTCCATCCTCTTTCATTTATACAGGCCCGCCCGAGCCGCGACACCCGGGCATCCACTGTCACCTGAAATCCTGATTTCCCGTCAGTCCTTCCTGCTGCAGCATGACCTTCATCGTGGAAATATCCGCGGATATATCCCACGCCGTCTCCTCAAACAAGCTGTCAAACAAATTTACAAACGCCTCGTTAATCGTGTCAAGGGTCGTTTCGATTTCCTTTTTCGTGTTCACCACATTCGTTCCGTACTCCGGCTGAGCGTCCAGATCGCGGTATGCGTCGATAAGCTTTGTCGTCGTCGGCAGATAATAGGTCAAAAATTTGTGCAAATCATCCGCACTCTCCGGCTGTTTTTTTACCTGTGCAAAAATCCGGCGTATAATATCTTCCAGCTTTGCAAGCTTTTCACTCATGATCTCCCCCGCAATCGCATCATTGCACTCATGAACATGAAGGATGTAAACCTCTCCCTCGGCGAGAATCCGCTGTACCTCATCCGTATACACGGGCGCTTCCTGCTGCGCCCGGACAGCCTCCTGCTCACGCCGCACGCGTTCCTCCTGCTCACGCCGCACGCGCGCTTCCTCCGCCTGGGCGTACTGCTGATACGTCTCGTGATCTACGATGAGTGTCGTCCCCTCCCGATCCAGATGCCCCTCCAGAAAATAGCCGCGGCGCAGCATGTCCTGCAAGTCCTTTTGCACGTATTCCTTCTTTTTTCCGATCACACGCGCCAGCTCCTCAATTGCACAATAGCCCCGGTCTCCGATTGCCCGCACATAATTCCGAAAGCGATGATTGCGTCCGTTTAAGCCAGCACCCCGGATGATCATCCATATGAACGGCGCCGTCGCAATGCCAAACCCCACCGGCAGGCCCCAGATCGGCGTACTCACAAGACACCCCAGAAAACTAAACAATGTCGCAATACCAAACATACTCGTCCCAACGATACCAACCGCCAGAAGCGCCGGCCCGGCCGCCTGTCCCGGCAAAAAACGTCGGTAACGCGTCGGAAACCGGCTTCCTGCCGGCCTGACCCCTCCGGCGCGCCAAAGCGCCTGCCGATTGTTTCGTTCGGCTTGTCCGTACCGCTGCCCCGGCCTTAAGTCCCGCCGGTCATTCGCTCCAGGCTCTCTGTGCGGCTGAGGGCTTCCTCCCGTCCACACGCCGGCGGCGCCCGTCGTATCCATGCCCCGCGTTTTCGCCTGCCGCTCAATCTCCTTTCCCACCTGATCCATGCCGCGCCCGATGCTTTCCACCGTCTCATTGATCACATCACCCACGCTCTTGCTCAAACCCGTGAAATCCCCCGATTCCACCGCATGAAGCACAGAATCCATGACCTCCTGCCCGACTTTATTCCATCTGTTTGTACTCATTTTGTTTACTTCCCTGCCTTACTCGGTATCGCCCGCTCATACTCCCGGGCATGCCTTCCTCTCGTTTCCTTTTTTACAGATATCTGTATTCTATCAAATACACAAAGAAAGAACAACCTTTTATGAGCGGGTTTCTTCAAAAAAGGTGCAAAGCCATTTGGACTTTGCACCTTTTTGGGGTTATGATACACATCATCTGATCTGTTGATCTGCCATATATATCAGCCGATAAGCTTCATAATTACGTTATTCCAGAGCATATTCATTCCCATTGCCAGCGTCACCGCACATGCAATACCGCCTAAAATATTCTGCACCATAGAATTTGTATGCTCACCCAGCATCTTCTTGTTGTTTCCGGAAATTACAAAGAAGATTGCGATAAACGGCAGGAAGAAACCGGATAATGCCTGTGTCACGATAATGATCTGTGTCGGGGTCTTGCCCATCATAGCAAGAACTGTACCGAATGCGATAATCACGCAGGTCAGAATCTTCCGCAGATGATCTCTATCCTCCCAGTGAAGCAGACGGGCAATAATCACACCGCACATAAACGGCGTAGCGATACTGGAGGACAATCCCGCAAGGAACAGACCCAGATCACCGATAATACGCGCTGCAGGGCCAAGCACCGGTTCCAGTGACTGTGAAAATACAACCGGATTGGTAATTTCCGTACCGGTACCGTAAAGCACGGTACCTGCCGTGATAATAATGCCAAGTGTCATGAGAACGCCCAGGACAACGTTAAATCTTGTGTCAAACTTAGAATCGCCGTAGCCTTCGTCGCCTTTATATTTTTCCTGACAGCCCATGGAATGATAAACCAGATTTATGGCAATAATCGTCGTTCCGATCAGTCCCATACAGTTTACAAGACTTCCCTCCGGCAGACTCGGCACGACACCTTTTGCTACTGCGCCCCAGCTCGGCTTGGACAAAAACATCGTAATAACAAACAGCACACCCATAGCCACTACAAAGAACTGGCATACCATCTCCAGAATCTTCGGTGTACCAAATACAACCGTGGCCATCGCTATCAGTCCAACTACAAGTCCGGTAACAGATACCGGCAAACCGGTAAGATCTGCCAGACCATTCGCCGCGCCGATTTCATTTCCCGCCATAAAACCAAGACCGGTAAATAAAATCGCGAGTCCCATAAAGACTGTAACAAATCCTTTCCATCCCTTGCTGTCGCTCATTCCAAGCGTCGTCTCAATAACACTGTGTCCGCCATAGGCAGCAATCCGAGAAGAAATATCCATCAAAATAATTGATGCGATTCCTGAAAAAATAACAGCCCACAGCATTGCATACTGAAAGTTCGTACCGGAAATGGTAGATGTCGTAATCGTACCAGGACCGATAAACGCACTGGCGATAATAGCCGCGGGCCCCATGTTTTTCAGCTTCTCAAGAAATGATTTTTTTTGCATACTTCTAACTCCTCTCTTTCATGCATTTGATCTAAACAGTCTACCACATATTTCACAAAAATGCAAAAGATTCTTCGACATTTTTCGACATTTTCCCTATAGAAAATTTCATTTCTCTGCAATCGCTGCCTTCTCCCCGGAATGCTCAGAGCAGAAACTGCCTCAGCACTTTCATCAACAACTCTATATCGATCGGCTTGGCGATATGGGCATTCATACCGCTTTTAAGCGCCGTCTGCTTATCTTCCTCCATGGCGTTCGCCGTCATGGCAATTATGGGCATGTTTTTCACATCCCTACGGCTCATGGCCCGGATCGCCTTCGTGGCCTCATACCCGTTCATGACAGGCATCTGAACGTCCATGAGCACTGCATCGTAGTAGCCCTCCTCAGACTTTTCCACCATGGAAACCGCATCGGTACCGTCCGGCGCTGACTCCACGATAAAACCGGCCTCCTCAAGGATGACCCCCGCGATTTCCCGATTCAGCTCATTATCCTCCACCAGAAGAACCCGCCTGCCACCGAAATCGTCTTCTGTCCACACAGCCTCATTTTCCGCCGTATCCGCATCACCGATACGGTTTGCCGCAAGAAGTGCCGCTTTCAGATCAGACATAAACAACGGCTTGGCGCAGAACGCCGTGATGCCTGCCTCCTTCGCCTCCTCCTCGATATCCGTCCAGTCGTAAGCAGTGAGAATAATGATTGGCGCATCCCCTCCCACAGCACTGCGAAGCTTTCTCGCCGTCTCGATCCCGCTGGTTTCCGGCATCTGCCAGTCGATGATATAAGTATGATAGGGGTCTCCCTCCTCGTAGGCAGATTTTGCACGATAAACCGCCTCTCTTCCGGATGTCGTCCACTCGGAGCGCATACCGATGTTCTTTAACATTTTGCTCACGCTGTCGCAGACATTAAAATCGTCGTCCACAACAAGGGACCGCAGTCCGCTCAGCTCTTTGATCTGCTCCGCACTTTTTTCCAGATCCTGAAGCTGCAGTGAAAGCTTTACCGTGAACGTGCTTCCCTTTCCGACTTCGCTCTCTACGAAAATTTCTCCGCCCATCATATCCACGATGTTTTTCGTAATCGCCATGCCCAGCCCTGCGCCCTGTATGCCGCTCCTCGTGGCGGTCGTCTCTCTCTCGAAGGGCTCAAAAATATGCTTCACAAACTCCTGCGACATACCGATGCCATTATCCTTTACAATGAAAACATAGTCGCCCCAGCCATGTTTAAAAGTTGTATTCTGGATAATGCGGAAGCTCACTGTCCCGCCGGCCGGTGTATATTTGACAGCATTCCCCATCAGATTGATAAATATCTGATTCAGCTTCAGCGGGTCTGCGATTACATCCTCGTTGACCACGCCGAACGTGTCGATAAACATCTCCAGCTGCTTGGCTTTTACCTGCGGCTGAATAATGTTTACCAGATTATGCATCAGTTCCGGGATATTGCACTCCTGATTGTGTATCTGCAGCTTTCCGCTCTCGATGCGGCTCATATCCAGAATATCATTGATCAGTCCCAGCAGATGATTGCTGGATGAGAGAATTTTCTGCAGGCAGTCCTTCACCTGATCCGCGCGGTCCATATGGCTTGCCGCAATCGTGGCAAAGCCAATGATGGCATTCATGGGCGTACGGATGTCATGGCTCATATTCGATAAGAAGGTGGTCTTTGCCTGATTGGCGTGCTGTGCCTGGAACAAAGCATCCTGCAAAATCTGCGTCTGCTCCCACTGCTTTTTGACCTGCTCTGTGACATTCTGACGGACATAAAGCACTCTGACAGGCACACCGTCTTTTCGCTCCAGACACACCACGCTCAGATTTTCCCATTCCTCCCTGTCCCCGCGCAGAACATGGCACTCGTGGACAAGGAAATCCTCGGTCCTCAGATTCTCCCTGAGCATATCGATCCGGGTAAAGTCGCGGAACTCTTTTTTCTCATCCTCCCCTATGACATTCGCCTCGTGAATCTCCATCACATCACTGTAAACGCCCTCCAGCGGGATATCGTCATTCAGCGAACCTGCCCCGGACAGATAAGAATAGCGGTTCTCATCCAGATTCGCCATCAGATAGCGGGAAGAAAACAGAATGTTCACACCTCGCAGCACGTCGTTGATAAACTGATTTTCTCTCTCCAGTATCTTCCGCTGTCTTCCCTCGCGGATCACCAGAAAAGCGACATATAGCAAAAACAGGCCAAGCAGGCAGACCTCCAGCATCACGCCTGCCATGTTCGCCCTTTTTACCATATCCTGCGTTATATTTTGGGGAAATGCCTGTACAAGGACATACGGATGACCGGACAAATCCACCACGCAGATGTTGTCCGTCTGACATCCTTCCTCACACAAAAGCGCTGCTTCGCCACCGTCCGTAAACACAGCCCACGCCTTCCCGGCAGCCTCTTTGTCAATGACCCCCTCTTCCGTCAGAGAATCCAGCAGATCTTCCTCATAGATTTTGCCGTTGGAGCTGGCAATCATCCTGCCTTCCTGGGTACAGAGAAACACATCGGCGTCCTCACCGAAGTAACTGACGCTTAGCATATCCCGCAGATACTCCTCCGCAAAATACTGTCCCAGAAACACGCCGATCGGCTCCCCGTCCACAAATACCGGAGCGTAAAACACCATCATAGGTTTTCCGGTAAGCCTGGACTTTTCCACGTTCGCAAGACCACTCTCACCCCTCATGCCGCGGACAAAATACTCCCGGTCCGAGCTGTCGCTGGTCTCTCCGTCAGATGCGAGATTGATGCCATCCGCATTGGTAAAGCTTATGGCATTGAAAGACGTATTATCCTCCATCTCTTTTAAAATTTGCGTGTCGATCTTTGGAGTCTTTGTCCCCGCAGCCACCAGAAAGGCACTGTTCTCAAGCCGCTGCAAGGCATTGTCAAATTCACTCTCAATGCGCCCAGCCGTCTGTCTCGCACAGTCCTCCGCGTAAATTCTGTTCTGTTCCTGAATGCGCGCCCTGTTCTGCGTTGTGTAAAAATAAAATAGGATCAGTAAGACAATAAAAATAAAAAATGCATTTATGACCGGCTGCCAAGTTCTGTTCTCCTGCTTCATATGATTCAGCGCTAAATACCTGCGCCATCCCCCTCTTTATAAAAATCAACCTCTATATAAGATTCATTTTATAGCAAAAGCCCCCACTTAGCAAGCATTTCATCCAATTATGCCCCATAAATTCATCTCGTATTCAAACCTTTAAACGATTGCCTGCTATTGCCATTTTCCCCATTGCCCGCGGAAATAAAAAATCCCCTGCCAACCGACAGGGGAAAATATTTGTCGTACATTCGGATGACTCCTGTTTCGACAGCTCTGTTAAGTGCTTTTTACGCCTCCGACACATGCTTGATGACCTTCTTCGGACACTTCTCAGCACACTTGCCGCAGTGTACACATTTACCGTAATCGATACGCGCAATATTGTCGATAACGGTGATCGCGTCATGCTCGCACGTCTTTTCACATAAATGGCAGCCGATACAGCCCGCGCCGCAGGCATCAATCACAGCTTTGCCCTTGTTCTTGGACATACACCGAACCACATAGTCCGCCTCGTAGGGAATCAGCTCGATCAGGCTCTTCGGGCAGGTCGCCACGCACTTGCCGCAGGCCTTGCAGGCCTCCTTGTCAACCTTCGCGATGCCGTCCACGATATGAATCGCATCAAACGGGCAGGCCTTCACACAAGAGCCATAGCCAAGACAGCCGTAATTACAGGACTTCGGGCCGCCACCCGGCACATAGGCCATAGCGGTACAGTCCATCAAGCCTGTATACGCATAGTCTGCCTTGCTCGCCTCGGTATTACCGGAGCACTTTACAAACGCAACCATACGGGTGCCGGTATCCGCCTCGATACCCATGATTGCGCCGATCTGAGCGGCAACCGTAGAACCGCCCACCGGACACTGTCCCACCGGAGCCTCGCCCTTTGCGATCGCCGCGGCCAACCCTGAGCATCCCGCATAACCGCAACCGCCGCAGTTATTTCCGGGCAGCACGCCGAGGATTGCCTCTTCTCTCTCATCCACCTCAACCGCAAGCTTTTCACCGGCAACGCCAAGGAAGAATCCGATCAAAACGCCCACGCAGCCGACTACCGCAGCAGCCACAATAATTGCTGTTATATTCATTTTCTTCTCCTTCCTAGATCATTCCTGAGAAGCCCATGAACGCGATTGACATGAGGGCCGCCGTGATCAGCACGATCGCGGTTCCCTGAAAAGGCTTCGGAATATCGTTATACTCAATTTTCTCGCGGACGCCGGCCATGAGCACAATCGCGATAAAAAACCCGACTGCGGTCGCAAGACCGTTGACCACGCTCTCCAAAATGCCGTATTCCTTCGTCACATTCGTCAGCGCGACACCGAGAACCGCACAGTTTGTGGTGATAAGCGGCAGGTATACGCCCAACGACTCATAGAGGGGCGGCATCTGTTTTTTCAAAAACATCTCGACAAACTGCACGAGACACGCGATGACTAAGATGTAGACGATCGTCTTTAAATAAGTCAAATCGATACCCATCTTCATCAGCGTTTCATTTGCGAGAATAAATTTATAGATTAACGCGGTTACAAAGGATGATAAGGTAATTACGAAGATTACCGCACCGCCCATACCCGCTGCCGTTTCTGTTTTCTTGGATACGCCGAGGAACGGACAGATACCAAGAAACTGGCTCAAAACGACATTATTTACAACAGCAGAGCCAACTGCAATCAACAATAATTCTTTCATCCGTCTTATGCCCCCTTCCGATCCTTACATCCGTCAGCCTTCCCACAGCTTGCACAGTCGCCGTTTATACATCCGGCAGGCTGTGCCAAAGGCTTGCCCTTCTCATCCATCTTCTTGCGGATAATGTTCATACCCGCCACGAGAAATGCCAACACGAGGAACGCACCGGGCGCCATAACAAAGATCGTGATCGGCGTAAACCAGCTGAGTGAGAGCACCTGCGCGCCGAAAAGCTGGCCTGCACCGAAAAGCTCACGCACAAGGCCGATGCAGGTCAGACCAACCGTAAAGCCGAGTCCCATACCGATTCCGTCGAAGATGGACGGCATGATCGGGTTTTTGGACGCATAGCTCTCCGCACGGCCTAAGATGATACAGTTTACAACGATCAGCGGGATGTACACACCGAGCGCCGCGGACAGCGACTGGAAGTACGCCTTCATCATAAACTCCACGATCGTAACGAGCGACGCGACGATCACGATAAACGCCGGCACACGCACGCCGTCCGGAATGATCTTGCGGAATGCCGAGATCAGAAGGTTTGACAGAACCAGTACGACAGTCGTGGAAAGCCCCATGCCAAGTCCGTTGATGGCGGATGAGGTAACTGCCAGCGTCGGACACATGCCGAGCATCAGCACGAATGTCGGGTTCTCCTTGATGATACCGTTGTATAAACGCTCCAAATTTTTATTCATTACTGTGCACCTCCTAATTCTGAGCGGAAATAGGTGAGGGCCGCGTTCACGCCGTTCGCCATCGCCTTCGAGCTGATGGTCGCGCCGGAGATAGACTCGATCTCCTCGTCAGAGGCGGGCGCACTCTTTACGACATTGAAGGTGTCCACAAGCTTGCCCTGGAACTGCGAATAAAAGCTCTCTTCCTGAACCTTCATGCCAAGGCCGGGCGTCTCGGCGATACTCGTGATCGAATAGCCGTTGACCGTCCCGTCATTTTTGATGCCCACGGAGAAGGTGATGGTTGACTGGCTGGCATCCTTGGCCGTGACGGTGATCACATAGCCGAGGTCGGCGCCGGTGGAATCCTTCGCCACCTGAATATCGTCGATCGCGTCGGTGTAACCCGCAGCCACGACCACATCAGTCGCCGCATGCTTGTCAAAGCCCTCGAGCGCCTCAAAGGAATCCGCATCTGCGAACACCTCCCGATACGCCGCCTGCGCAGTCTCCGCTTCCGCCGCCGCGATGGGCGCCTTTGTGATTTCATAGACCAGCCCCAGCAGAAAACCGAGTACCAGTGTAAAAGCGGTAAGGATCGCGGCGTCATGTACGATTTTCTTTGTATTCATATCATTTGCCCTCCTTTTTCTCTTTTACCTGTCCGAATGCGCGGGGAATCGTCATCTTTTCGATCATCGGAACAAAAATGTTGCTTAAGATAATCGCAAAGGAAACACCCTCCGCGTTCGCGCCGAAGCAGCGGAACAAGCCGGTTAAAATACCGCAGCAGATTCCAAACACGATGCGCCCCTTCGGCGTAATCGGGCTCGTCACATAGTCGGTCGCCATAAAAAATGCGCCGAGCATAATACCGCCGCTGCAAAGCTGCGCCACAATATAGTTCATATCAAAGCCGTGTCCGCCGAAAATCAGCATAAACACAACAAACGTGATAAGATAGCTTGCCGGGATCGCCAGCGTGATCACGCCGAGCAGGATCAGAATCACCGCACCGATCAAAATCGCAATCGCGCTCGTCTCGCCGATCGTTCCGGCGGTGCGCCCGATGAGCGCATCCATGTTGTTGATGACCTCGCCGTTTCTCATCGCCGCAAGCGGTGTCGCGCCGGTGTAGGTATCGGTCACAAAGTTGGTCATATCCGCAGCAAACGCGATGAGCAAAAAGCATCTCGCACCGAGTGCCGGGTTCATGAAGTTTTGACCGAGACCACCGAACATCATCTTTACAATCGCAATCGCGAAAACACCGCCTAAGACAGCCTCCCACCACGGAAGCGTCACGGGCAGATTCAGCGCAAGGAGCAGTCCGGTCACAACCGCGCTCAGATCGCTGATCGTACTTTCTTTATGAATAATTTTCTCAAACACCCATTCCGTCGCAACGCAGCTTGCGATCGTGAGAACGATCAGAAGCAACGCCTTTAGCCCGAAGTTAAAAATACCAAACAGGCTCGTCGGCAAAAGCGCCAGAATGACATACGCCATGATCCGGTTGGTAGAATCCTTCGCGCGCACATGGGGTGATGAGGAAACATGCAACATATTATCCATGTCTTAACACCTCTTTTTCTTCTTTATTTACACCTGTGAATCAAATGTTTGCAGTCTTGGCTCCAAAATACCCCTGCTATGCCGGGGCAGCCTTCGCCTCAACCTTTGCCGTGCACTTACTTTTTCCTTCTGGCTGCCAGGATATCTTTTTTCATCGTCTTGATCGACTGTGCCAGCGGACGTCTCGCCGGGCAGATAAAGCTGCAGCTTCCGCACTCGATACACTCCATACCGTTCCACTTCTCGAATTCCTCGCCGAGCTTTAAGTCCGCCTGCTTCGCCAGCCTTGAAGGAACGAGCAGCTCCGGACACGCCTCCACACAGCGGCCGCAGTTGATACATGCGCTGGGCTCCAGGTGGGATACGTCGTCCTTCGAGAGACACAGGAGCGATGAATTTGTCTTCGTGATAGGAACATTCAGATCGAACATGGAAAAGCCCATCATCGGGCCTCCCGAAATCATCTTCTCCGCGCCCCCCTCCTTTAAGCCCCCCGCAGCCTCAAGAAGCTCCGCATAGTTTGTTCCTACACTCACATAGAAATTCCGGGGTTCTTTCACGGCATCTCCGGTCACGGTAAAAATACGATGCATGACTGGCTTTCCCTCTTTGACCGCACGGTAAATGCACACAAGCGTCTCCACATTGTCGACGATGCAACCCGCATCCGCAGGGAGCATTTTCGAATTAATTTCGCGCCCGGTCACAGCCTTAATCAGCTGGCGCTCGCCGCCCTGCGGGTACTTTGTCTGAAGCGCAACGACCTCGATACGCGGCTCATCCCTGCAGATCTCCTCCAGCTTTGCGATACAGTCGGGCTTGTTATTCTCCACGCCCAGCACGCCCTTCGCATTGTCAAAGAGCTGCAATACGATCTTCATGCCGCCGACGAGCAGCTCCGGATTGTCCATCATCCTGCGGTAATCGGACGTCAGATACGGCTCGCACTCCGCGCAGTTCGCGATGATGTAGTCGATCTTGTCCGGTTCCTTCGGGGAGAGCTTCACATGAGTCGGAAAGCCCGCGCCGCCCATGCCGACAACGCCCGCCTTCTTTACCTTCTCAATAATCGCTTCCTTGCTGAGTGATCCCACTTCGCTTTCCTCGTATGCAACTTCCTCATAGCTTCCGTCATTTTCGATGACAATCGAATTTACCATATCGCCGGTGGCAACACGGTGCGGCGCAATTGCCTTGACTGTCCCGGAAACAGATGAATAAATGTTTGCCGAAACAAATCCGCCTGCCTCAGCGATCAGTTGGCCCTTCTTCACCGCGTCACCGACTGCAACCACCGGTTTCGCGGGAGCGCCAATGTGCTGAGAAACGGGGAACACCAGATCTTTCCCGGGCAAATATTCCTCAACCGGCCTGTCCTTGGACAGCTCTTTGCCCTCGAAAGGATGAACTCCGCCCTTAAACGTTCGTAATCCCATCAAATTGACCTCTCTTTCCTCATAGTTATTCCTGCAACAATTCAGTTTCCCTTTTTTGCTGCATACATGATGTAATTATAGCACAATGAATCATCTTGTCACAAAAAAAATGATAAAATTTATCAAACTTTTGTCTTTTTTGACGAACAAAGGTTGTGTATACTTAAGCTATGACCAGCCACGCAGTCGAAGAAAAAACAATTTCCGTCAAAGACACGCTTCTGCTTGATTTCAAACGCAGTGGTGCTAAGCTCGAAACTGCCTCGCTAAGCGCCGGCGTTTTCAAACAGTCTTTGCCTGGAAACCGTTGTTTCGCTCCCGGCTGGATATCGTACTGCACACACCACATAAAAAGGAGTTTCCCATGCAAATCCTCACTGACCGCATCCCCCTGGAGGGAAAGCATCCCCTGATTCCCCGCCTCCTTCACGCGGGCGACCTGTTTTTAGATATCGAGACGACCGGACTTTCCCGCACCAGGCATCAGATCTATCTGATTGGCTGCGCGCTGGCCGACGGCAGCCAGACGATGCATATCACACAGTTTTTTGCGGATCACCCTTCTGAGGAAGCCGCTCTGCTGGAAAAATTTTCTGAATTTCTGGCGGCGAAGACGCCTGCGCGCGTCATCACCTTCAACGGCAGCGGCTTCGACCTGCCCTTTCTCGCTGCCCGCGCCGAAAAATATGAAATTCCGATTGACCTTTCCGATTACGGACTGCTTGACATCTACCGCGAAGTGACGAAGCGCAAACGACTGTTCAATCTTGCCAACTACCGCCAGAAGACGATCGAGCAGTTTTTATGCCTCCCCCGCGAAGACAAATTTTCCGGCGGCGAGCTGATCACGGTGTACAAAAACTATGTGAAAGCGCCCGATGCGGGCAAAGCGCGTCTGCTCCTTTTACACAACTACGAGGACGTACGCGGCATGGCCGACCTGCTGGCAATTTTTTCCTACGAGGCGTTTTTGCGGGCAGCGCCCATACCTGTGAAAGCTGCCTTACAAAGCTACACGGATATTGGGGGGACACCCGCCGAGGAGCTGATCGTAACCCTCCGCCCGCCTTACCCGCTTCCCGGAAAGCTTAGCTGCGAGCATCCGCTGACCGGCGCTTACCTGCGCGCTTCAGGGGATACCGCGCATCTGCGCGTCCCCCTCTACCATCGTATGGCGCGCCTGTACTATTTAGACTACAAAAATTACTATTACCTGCCGGGCGAGGACATGGCCGTCCACAAATCCGTGGCTGTCTCCGTGGACCGAACACACCGCGAAAAAGCCGCGCCGGAGAACTGCTATACATGGGTCGCCGTCGATACGGCATTTCTAAGCTCCGGGCGGCTTTTAGAGTATGTCTCACATGTGCTGAGACAGCTTTTGTCACTCTGAACATTAACTTTATACGCTTTTCGGAGTCAAAAACAGATAACTGTAAACAACATCAACGTGCTCTGTGAAAGCTCCTCCAAAAATATCAGAAGCCATGATTTGGATAACGCAATCGGCGCAAGCGCGGCGACTTTCACATCACGCATATTTCAGGCGAGGAGACGCTTTCTTTTTGTCCCCTATTGATGAAACACCGCTCCAAGGCTCCCACATCGCGCGGCCATAGAAATCCGCGCCGCGAGATTTCCCGCCTCCGCGCACAAATATTCTCTCAGACGAACATCGCCCCCGTAATACCGCGCCACCAGTGAACCGGTAAACTGCTTGATTTCCTTCTCCAGCAGATCGACTGGTTTACCTGCAAACAGCTCCGCCAGCCGCGCAATATCGTCCTCCCCAAAGCCGGGAGAAGTTGCCGCAAAGTTTTTTTTCAATACAGCGTGCCCGAACACATCCGGTAAAACCACGCCGCATATATTTTCAATCATGTCCTCGTAGCACGCATCGAAGCGCTCCAAAACCGACACGACATAGCCTCGCCCAAGCTCACCCAGAAATCGCTGCTCCGTCTCGATCGCACACAAATATTCATACACCGCATCTGCGCCGCGCCTGTTCCCTATATCGATCAGCAGCGGATAATCCAGTGTCAAAATTGTCTCCTGCGGCGCAAATATGATGTCATACCACCTCAAAAATTCCGGAATACCTTTTTTCACCGTATCGGACAAACATTTCACGCCGTAATCGTCAAACGTATCCGACAGAGCATTAAACAATCTTCTGATTTTATCCGTTTTCTCGCGCAAAATAGAAAGCCCCGCCTCATACCGTTCCCAAAGCGTCATGTCCGTGGGCGCCACACCCCCGGACTGCCCGCACTCTCCCATACAGTACAAAACCGCCTCCATCAGCGACTGCGCCCGCTCATAGGAAACCGACGTACTCTCACTCCCTGTGAATTTTTCCGCCAGCTCCGACACGAGTGTCAGCAGCTCCTCCAACTCCTGTTCGCTAAACCCATAGTCCAGGATTTTTTCGTCCATCCATACCTCCTGCATCTGTTCCGCATCTTTACTTCCAGCGTGCAAAATCCATTTCAAATCGCCTGCGGCGATAAGCTTTTACACAGCCAAAACATATATTTCGCTCCCCGCAGCATGAGCCGGGCTGTTCTCAATCATTCAGCTGCCGCAGCGCCTCCAGATACAGCTCCCTGTCCCACCGCGTCGTGATATCAAACTGTCCGAACTCACCCCTCCCACCAGACGCCCGATGGCCCTGGTAGCCCGCGCGGATGGCCTGCGCAAAAATATTCAGGCATGTACCCTCCAGATAGTCCAGATCCCCAAAACAGACCTCCTCAAACTGCTCCCGCATAAAGCAAAGCAGCTCATCGTCCGTGATCTCATCCATCATCTCATTTTTATACAAATAAAAGATTTCCTGCAATCGAACAAGCGTTTCCACATAATTGTCCTGTGTGAGAAACGAGGAATCGCAGAAATGGCAGATTATCTGTGGCAGAATCCCCTTTCCGAACTCCACCCGCCGCTCCTGCTTCAAGATCCGGTTTTTCTCCGCGAGCAAGAGCCTTGTGTCGTCCTCCGACAAGCGCAGACCAAATTTTTCCGTGTAACTGTTCGTCTCCCTCACCTGCACAAGCCAAGCCCTGTCCTGCACAATCGTCAGAAAATTTTGTCCATCCATCCACATATACCTCTCTTTCCCACAAACAAACTTTAAATAGGCGCGGATTTTATAACAGCGAAAGCCACCGGCCAAATCGTTACGTTTACCCATCATAACACTATGCCACAGGGACTACAAGCCTTGAATTTTCGGGGTTTTTGTGGTATAATATGCATACTTGAGGAGGTTCTTTCGAGCTTAGTGCGCGTAATGCCTAATCATTCAGTCAAACAAAAACCGACGGCAAATACCGTCGGTTTTTCATTCCATGCAATCTCTGTTTCATTTACTCCTTCTCAAAGAAGAACGAACGATTCCTGATATAACCCAGCTCCTTATAATTCATAATCTGCTCGGTGCTTCCTATGAAAAGCACGCCGCCTTTATGTAACGACTGATTAAACTTCGCGTAGATCTCGTCCTTGGCATCGTCGGTAAAATAGATGACTACATTCCGGCAGACGATCAGATGACAGCCCTTCGGATACGAATCGCGCAGAAGATTATGCTCGCGGAATTCCACGCGCCGTTTGATCTCATCCGCAATCTGATAGGAGGCGCCAATCTTCTTGAAATACTTCTTCTTGAACTCATCCGGCACAGCCGCAATACTCTTCGCATTGTACAATCCGACCTTAGCCGCCTCCAGCACCTGCTTGTCAATATCGGTTGCAATAATCTTGATATCGTTTAATGCCAGATGCTTGCTGAGCGCCATAACCAGGGAATACGGCTCATCACCGGTGGAACATGCCGCACTCCAGATGGTAAGTCTCTTGCCGAATTTCTCAATCAGCTTCGGGAACACCTCCTTATCCAGAGTCGTCCACTGCTCAGGATTCCGGTAAAACTCTGATACGTTAATCGTAAGGAAGTTTACGAACTGCTCAAATTTATCTTTGTTTTCCTTAATCAGCTTCACATATTTGTCGTAGGAATCCACATTATTCTTCCCAATCAATGTGTCAATCCTGCGGCGCATCTGCTTTTCCTTGTAAGCGTTCAAATCAATTTTGGTCAGTGTATAAATGTCTTTTTTAAATTTTTCATAATTATCTAACATTTTATGCTACTTCCTTTTATATGGTTTTTGTGTTACTGTTCCACGTCAGGTTCAATTACAGGAACCCCTTGTTGGGGCCCCTGCAATCAGAGATTTCTCTGTTTTTTAAGTCAAAAATTATTCAGCGTCCTCTGCGGATGCCTCAGCGGGAGCAGCATTCTCCTCCGAGGTGAGCAACGCCTTCATGCTCAGGCTGATCTTCTTATCTGCCTCGTTGAAATCAACAACCTTTGCCTCAATCTCCTGACCGATTTTCAATACGTCGGAGGGCTTTTCGATGTGCTCTCTGGCGATCTGCGATACGTGCAGCAACGCATCGATTCCGGGCGTCAATTCAACAAACGCGCCAAAATCAGTCATACGTGCAACGGTTCCCTTTAATACGGTGCCCACAGCAAACTTCTCCTCGGCGTTATTCCAGGGATTTGCCTCCGGGAATTTCATGGAGAGTGCAATCTTTGTATCGTTGATGTCCTTGATAAACACCCTTGCAACGTCTCCGACATTGAATACCTTCTTCGGATTCTCGATTCTGCCCCAGCTCATCTCTGAGATGTGAAGCAGGCCGTCTACGCCGCCCAGATCGATAAATGCACCGAAATCAGTAACATTTTTAACGGTTCCCTCGACAACATCACCGATTCTGATCTTTTCAAACAGCTCTTTCTGAAGCTCTGCCTTTCTCGCTGCAACGAGCTGCTTCCGGTCACCGATAATACGGCGTCTTCTCGGGTTGAACTCAGTGATTACAAACTCGATGTCCTGTCCCTCATATTTGGATAAATCTTTCTCGTAGGTATCGCTCACAAGACTTGCAGGAATAAATACACGCGCCTCGTCCACAATAACACTTAAACCGCCGGTCAGCACCTGCGCAACCTTTGCGGTGAGTACCTCGCCGTTCTCAAAAGCCTCCTCAAGGCGCTTGCTGCCTTTTTCTGCCGCAAGGCTCTTGTAAGAAAGAAGTACCTGACCTTCGCCGTCATTCACTCTCTTTACCTTTGCCTCCATCTTGTCACCGACAGAAATAATCGTGGTAAGATCAACATTTGGCTCGTTTGTGTACTCACTACGGCTGATGATTCCGTCTGACTTATATCCGATGTTCAAGACAATCTCGTCCGGTTTTACATCGATGACCGTACCCTCCACAATTTCATTTTGTCTGATTGTCTTAAAAGACTCGTCTAACATTTGTTCAAAGCTCATCTCTGACATACTTTTGAACCTCCTCAATAATATTATTTGGGGTGGATGCCCCTGCAGTAATACCTACATTATCAAGTCCACGAAGTTCAGTTACGTCTAAATCTTCCAGTGTCTGTATATAGTAAGTATTGTTACATTCATCCTTACATATCTCAAATAACTTCTGCGTGTTGGAACTGTGTCTGCCGCCAACAACAATCATTGCCTGCGACCTCCTTGCCAGGCTCCTTGCCTCCCTCTGTCGCTCTTCCGTAGCGTTGCAGATGGTATTTAAAATACATATGCTTATATAATAACCTTTATTTTCGATAATTTCAACTAAATTCTCAAATTTATTGTTGTTATATGTCGTTTGCGACACGATACAAAGCTTTTTTCTCTCCGAAAGCGCAAATTGCTCCGCTTCCTGGCGGGTTTCAATAACAGTTGTATGAGATCTGTCACACCATCCGCAGATCCCTTCCACCTCGGGATGGCTCGGATTTCCTATTATAATGATGTGCTCCCCCGCCGCAGAATGATCCGCGACAATGCGATGGATTTTTTTTACAAACGGACACGTGGCATCCAAAACCTCAAACCCGGATTCCCTCAGCTGCTCCGTCACTTCCCGGCCGACACCGTGGGAGCGAATGACGACCCGGCCTTTTGGCAGACCGGAAAGCTGTGAGACATCCTCTATGACCCGTACCCCCTTCTCCTCCAGATCCCGTACAACCTCTTCGTTGTGGATGATCGGCCCATAGGTATAGAGCGCCCCCTCCTTCGCCGTCTGCTCATAAACCAGCTCCACCGCACGCTTTACGCCAAAGCAGAAGCCCGCGCTCTTCGCAACCGTTACTTTCATATCAGCTTTGCCTCTCCTTTACCCTGTACTTTGGATATATGGAACACGCCTTTATGGCTCACGGCCAGCCCGCTCATCCACAATCGCTGCAATCCTCGCAACCACCTCATCAACAGAAAGCCCGGAGGAATCTACAAGCAGCGCGTCATCTGCCTGCATCAGAGGAGACATCTCCCGGTGCATATCGCGGTAATCCCGCTCCTTAATATCCGCCTCAATCTGTTTTAAATCCGGCATCTCACCCTTTGCCAACAGCTCGTCGAAGCGCCGCTTCGCGCGGGTCTGTGTGCTTGCGGTCAGATAGATTTTTACCTGTGCATCGGGAAGCACACATGTCCCGATATCCCTGCCATCCATGATGACATCTGTCGTCTTCGCCAGCTTTTGCTGGAGAGCCACAAGCTTTTTACGCACGGCCGGATACACGCTCGTCTGAGACGCCATATTCCCAACCTCCTCGGTGCGCAAAAATCCGGTAACGTTCTCTCCGTTAAGAAACACCTGCTGCGTACCATTCTCGTAACGGATCGTCACATCCGCTCCATCCACCGCCCCGATAATCGCAGACTCATCCTCTTTTCCGATTTCCTTCTGCAAAAAGAAGTACGCCATCGCACGGTACATCGCCCCCGTATCCACATAGACATACCCCATTCGCGCCGCTAATGCCTTTGCGACGGTGCTTTTTCCGGCCCCAGCAGGGCCATCAATTGCAATGTTAAATGCCATTTTCCCTCTATCACTCCTTATATTTATTAGGTTATCACTCAGCTATTTTGATAACCGGTATTCCTCTGCTGCGTGAAAGCCCGCCAGATATCCGGTAGACCATGCAATCTGCAAATTGAAGCCGCCGGTCAGAGCATCCAGATCCAGCACCTCCCCTGCAAACAACAGACCCCTGATACGTTTTGACTCCATTGTCGAGGGATTGACCCCGTTTAGAGCGATGCCGCCCCTGGTGATGATCGCCTCATTAAAATCCCGCAGTCCCGTCAGTGTAACAGAAAACTGCTTCAGGCACAATGTAAGGTTTTTCCGTTCCTGGCGGGTAATACCATTAACTTTCTTCTCCCCCGGGATGCCGCTGCGTGCAATCAAAACCGGAATCAGCTTCGCCGGGATGAGTCCTCCCAGCGCATTTTTAAACTGGCGGTTTTTGTTTTCCTCAAAATCCCGCAAAATTCTCCGGTCCAGCTCCTCCTCGGAAAGTGCCGGCTTCCAGTCGATCAGAAGCGTCAATGATCCATCCGAATGATTCCCGACCGGACTTTCCCCACCATAGCCTGCCTGACACGCATCCTCTCCATCCGAGCGTCTATCCGGACGTCTATCCGGTCCTCCCGCATCCAGATGCGCCCCCACAAGCGAGCTGGCAGTGAGCATCAGCGGACCGCTCACGCCAAAGTGCGTAAAGAGCATCTCCCCAAAATCCTCAAACAAAATCTTTTTCGGCTTTCTCGGGTCAAAAATCTTCACACGCACATTTTTTGGTGCGAGTCCCTGTAACGCGGGCACAAGATCCTCATCTCCCGCCGCAAAAGGGACAAGGGACGGATGCAGTCCGGTAATCTCATGCCCCATCTGCCGCGCCAGCACATAGCCGTCGCCGCTTGAACCGGTGGAAGGATAAGACATGCCTCCGGTGGCGATCAGCACGCGCTCTGCATCAAAACATTTTCCATCGCAGAGAACAGTGCCCCGGATCTCACCTTCCCGCTCCAGAAGACGCTTCACCCGCGCATGATATTCCACGCGAATACCATTTCTTTTCATTTCATCCGCCAACACCCGAATGACATCCGACGCGTGGCCGGATGCCGGAAAAACCCGATTTCCACGCTCTGTCTTCGTTTTCATACCCGCATGTTCAAAAAATTCAATCGCGTTTTGATTTGAAAAGGCATAGAACGCAGGATATAAAAACTTTGCCTGTCGGGGTATGTTTGAAAAAAGTTCATCCGCCCCGCAGGCATTTGTCAGGTTGCATCTTCCCTTCCCTGTTATGTATATTTTCTTCCCCGGCTTCTCATTTCGCTCAAGCACAAGAATCTTTTCACCGGGTATCCCATTTTCCGCCGCTGAGACTGCCGCCATCATACCGGCAGCTCCGGCGCCGATGATAATCAGCTCATAGCTTCGCATCTTCATCTCCCAGCTTTGCATACCGCATTTTCATGGAATCATCAATGTAGTTGATCTCATCGCTCTCATACACCTGATACTCGTCCCAAATACTTTCAAGCTCCTCCAGCGTCTTTACAACCTCACTCTGCTTTTTCATGCACAGCGCAACGATCAGCGCGTTGATGACGCTCAAAGGAGCCACCAGTGAATCCACGATGGAAGCCATATCGCTGCTGGCGATCAAATTGCAGGATGAATACAAATTCATCGGCGAATGGACACTGTCCGTCAGCGTGATTACCTTCGCATTCCGGTTGTTTGCAAACTCCATCGCCTTGAGCGTGCGCATGGAATAACGCGGAAAACTGATGCCGATAATCACATCCTCGCCGCTGATGCGCACCATCTGCTCAAACAGCTCGCTGGAGTTATTTGTGTTGAGCTGAACCACATGTTCAAACATCAGATTTAAATAAAAGGCCAGAAAGCTCGCCAGAGGGGCACAGCTGCGAATACCGACAATATAGACCGTCTTTGCCCGCAAAATCGTATCCACAGCTACCTCAAATGCATTCTGATCTATGTTTTCCATTGTATGTTTGATCTTTTCCATGTCGGTCTGCAAAACCGTTTCCAAAATCTGGGACTGCGTAATCCTGCCGTAGGTAACTTCCATGCGCTGGATGGAATTGAGCTTGTTGCGCACCATCTCCTCAAGCGCCTTCTGAAACTCCGGATATCCTTTGTATCCCAAATGTGACGCAAAGCGTACCACAGTGGACTCGCTCACGCCTACAACCTCGCCGAGCTTCGCCGCCGTGAGAAATACCGCTTTGTCATAATTATCTGTAATATAGGTAGCAAGGAGCTTCTGTCCCTTGCTCATGCTGCCATACGCCTGATTGATGCGGACGGTCAGCTCATTCGTATTACTCATCCACCGGAACCTCCGGCTGAGACGTATCCTCGCCCAGCTCTGCCACGACATTTCTTGTAGCCTTTGCAGATGCCCGGTTGCCCTTTGCATTTTTGGTCGGGTTCTTTACCGTGTAGACAAGCTTGTAAGTGCCGTCCTCCTCAAAAGTATAGCTTTCTCCTACACCGACGGTAACGGATTTGCCATTCGGGGAGGTAATCTTAATTGTCACCTCATCTGTGATATCCTCTCCGCTGAGCAGCTCTGCCCAGACATCTTCCATCAAATCATCCCAATACAGCGTCTGCTCGTCGGAAGTCACGGCAATATCTGACCAGTCATTATCACTGCGCAGCTTCGGAGCCTTCGTATCCTTCACGACAATCGTCTGTTTCTTTGTAGTTTTCTTACCATTATTCGGGTTTGTCACAACATACTTCACCTGATATGTGCCCAGCTTGCCGAAGGTATACTCCGTCTTCTTGCATTTCACATAGCTCTTACTTCCCGGAGCTTTGATATAAACCTCAATCTTATTCGTAAGGTCTCTTCCGAGCGAGTCCTTTGCCTTCAGGCCCACCAGCATATTGCGCGTATTCTTGTATTCCTTTGTCAGCTTTTCCTTCACTCCCGTGAGTGTCACCGGATTCTTGTCAACCACTTTGTAGGTTACGCTCTTTGTGGCTGTGCGTCCAAAGGAATCAATCACCCAGTAGGTCACCGGATAAGTTCCTTCTTTTTTTGTATTAACCTTTCCGGTGGTTCTCACCCAGCTTGTAATATCATTGCCGCCCGAATCCTTACACGTCATGTTACCATTGTCAAACTTGTCACCGAGAGCAATCGTCTTTTTCGACACGGTAATCACGGGCTTTGTAGATTTTGTCTTGTAAGGATTTCTGGAATCCGGATCGGTCGGGTCCCAGCCGCTGTACCCGCTCACCTTGATCGTCTTTGGTTTGCCGAGAGGATCATTCTTGGAAGAGCCGTTAAAAATCGTAACCTTTGTTCCGGTAGGGCAATTGTCATAAATCCATTTGCTGGCCGCAACTGTCAGTCTGACACAGCCATGAGATGCCAGAGAGCCAAGCTTATTATACTGCACATACGACTGTGAGTTCATAGTCTGCTGATAATACCACACTGAGTGGAACAATATGGAACCGGTAATGCGCGTACAATACTGCCCATAGCTCGGACCGTCCAATGTATGCCAGCGGTATTTCGCCATCGTATGAAAAGTACCAATCGGCGTTGCGCTGCCCGCAGAACAGGTGAACGCCACATAAGGCGTCCCATTGGACTCATAAACCGTCACCACGTTCGTTCCCTTATTGATTTTTATGTAGTAGTTCTTGCCTGCCGCCTTTACATCCGTTACATTTCCGGCAAGGCCAAAAAGTATCGACACCGACAGCAGCAATGCCAGCAGCGCGGCGCTTCTTTTTCTATTACTGTTCTTTCCCATGAAACATCCTCCAAAAGAAATTTTCCGTTAATGATAAATAAATTCGACCGGACACCGATAGATATATGCTAACTCGAATTTGGATTTTCGTCAAGGGTTTTTGTTCAGCCAGGCCCGGAATCAGAATCAAAGGGGCTAAAAAAAGGCCGCCGCGCCAGAAAAGCCAACATGGGAAGTGGTATATGTCAACATTTCTTTTGCAGCAGCCTGATTTTTAAAAACAGACTAAACCGGATAAGCTTTGTTCTTTTCGTCCGCCACAGCCGGGTCAACCCCTGTCTGCTGCGCCTGACGATACTTGAAGAAATCCGTTGCAACCTGAGGGAAGAGCGCGTAGCTTAAAACGTCCTCGTCCTGCTGCTTCCACTGCTTCATCTCCGCCTCGATCTTGTCCAGCTCCGGCTCTAAAAGATCCGCATAGCGGCAGGTAATCGCGTTTTTCTTTTCCTCTCCGAGCACCTTATCAACAACCTCCGGATTAAAAGGTTTTACGGTCTGTCCATACTTGCCAAGCAGCACGTCCTTCGTCTCCTTGGTGGCAACCTTGTAGCGCTCACCCATCAGCACGTTAAATACCGCCTGCGTACCGACGATCTGTGAGGAAGGGGTGACGAGCGGCGGCTCGCCCAGATCCTTGCGCACTCTCGGGATCTCCTCGAGTACTTCCATATATTTGTCTTCCGCGTTCTGCTCCTTGAGCTGCGATACCATGTTCGAGAGCATGCCGCCCGGAACCTGATACAGCAATGTCTGGATATCCACACCCAGCACCTTCGTATTCAAAAGGCCACTCTTGATCGCCTCCTCGCGTATCGGGCGGAAGTAATCCGCGATCTCCTTCAAAAGCATCTGATCAAAGCCCGGATCATACGCCGTGCCCTTGAATGCCTCCGCCATAACCTCGGTGGCAGGCTGGCTCGTTCCCAGAGCAAAAGGTGACATCGCCGTGTCAATGATATCGCATCCTGCCTCCACTGCCTTTAGGCATGTCATGGAAGCAACGCCGGACGTATAGTGCGTGTGCAGCTCGATGGGAATACTGATCTTGGATCTCATGGATTTGACGAGTTCCTCTGCCCTGTAAGGCGTGAGCAGACCCGCCATATCCTTGATACATACGGAGTTGGCGCCCATCTCCTCCACCTTCTTTGCGATATCCGTCCAGTACTCCAGCGTATAGGCATCGCCCAGCGTGTAGCTGAGTGCCACCTGCGCATGACCGCCCTCCTTGTTGGTAGCGGTAACTGCGGTCTGCAGGTTCCGCAGATCGTTCAAGCAGTCAAAAATACGGATAATATC
>CASCGD010000021.1 GCA_949132985.1 uncultured Lachnospiraceae bacterium | reverse complement strand
AGCGAATAAACCGTATTCTCCTTTTTTCCGAGAATCCTTCCGATCTCGGCAGCCGAATAGCCCTCATAATAGTGCAGATAGATAGCATCCTTATATTTATCCGGCAGTGCGAGAACAGCCTCCAAAACCTCCCGGTGATCCTCCGGGGCCTCCGCAGCCACCTCGGCAATGACCTCCAGCGGCACTGTGCTTCGCCTGAAAAAGCTTTTCAGGTAATCCCTGCAGGCGTTGATCGTGATGCGCAGCAGCCATGCTTTCTCATGTTCATCGCTCTCAAAAGGTGTATCACAGAGCATATATTTCAAAAAAACGTTTTGAAATACATCTTCTGTATCTGCCTGATTTTTCAGATGGCAAAGACAGATACGCTTTACCATATCCGCGTACCTTTCTACCGCGCGATTCATTTCGAAATCAGTCCGCACCAGTGCATCACCTCCCCCATGCATCTGTATCCTGCTCCAACTTTATTTCACCAGCATCTTTGTATGTGGTCTAATGTTTATTCTGCCTTACAAGCAAAAGCAGACTGCCTTCACGGCATCTTTTCCATTTCGGGGTGCGTTTTCCATTGCAAAGCTGTCCCCGCGGCAGCGGAGTAATATCCGTTGAATACTCATAAACCACTCCCCGCTCTAAATAGTTTGGTTATGCCCTAGACTTCCCCTGCGCTGCAAAATCCGACACAAGCTTTACCGCAATCTCCCGCGCCGTCGCACTGGACACACGCTCATCCTCCGTCTCATCCAGGTGCACGCAGAAATAAATTTTGTTGCCGGAGCACTCGGCAAACCCCGCGTACCACGCATCGACCAGAAACCCTCCTGCCTTTCCCATTCCCGTTTTCCCATAAATGGAAATATCCGCATTGCTTTGCTCTGGCAGCAGCATCACCTGCTTTAATTCCTCCCGCGTTTTTTCCGAATAACCCGAACGATCCCCAAAAATGCGCTCCAGCACCTCCACTTGTTCCTTCGGTGAGATCAGAAGCGACGACTCGATCCAAAATCCCGTCAACGCCGGATTGCTGTTGTTCGTGTTCAACCGCCCTTTCCAATCTGAAATATCGCAGTTTCCATAGGAAAGCCGATCCAGCTCTTTTTGCATCAAATCCTCCCCAATCTCGTCAGCCACCTCTCGAAAATACCAGACGCAGGATGCATGAAACGCATCGTTGAAACCAATATCCCGGTTCCACTCCTCGTTCCAAAAGCTTTCCCCGCTCCATGTGCGAATGGAGTCCTCCGGGTCAATGATCCCGTTCTCCAGTGCGATCAGAGAAGAAATAATCTTGAAGGTCGAGCACGGAGAACGGCGGGCAAACGCTGCTTCCTTATTATAAATCTCACAACAATTTTCAGAAGGTTGGTAAATGACTGCCGAACCATCAATTCCATCAAAATAAGACGACCAGTCTACTTCTTTTATCAGAGGTTCCCCCGGCTTCTCTGACCCATGATTTTTGGATTCCGAAAGCGCTTCTTCGGATATCTCCTCCGGCTGCTGCGGATTTTCTTCCTGAGCGCGTTCCTTTTTCACCCCCTCTTTTGGTGCCATTTCCTCCTGCCGCGCCGTTTCCTCCTGCGTCTGCAAATCTGTCTGAGCCTCGCCTGAGACACTTCCGCCATCTCCTGCACAGCCCGTAAGCGCCAATGACAGACATAAAAGTGCACAGCCGCAAATTTTCTCATATAAATTTTTCTTTTTCAACATGCATTTCTGCTCCTCTTAATCTTTTAAAATTCAGTCCCTTAAGTTGAAACATCACCAACCATTTGCAAAGCGCTTTGCAAGTTCTTCGTTTATCGAGAAAAATTTGATTTTTTGGTCATAATTTAAATAAGAGAAGCAATCTGAGAGCCACTGACGCATACGAAAGGTAAGTGATTGATACGAGTCAAAGTCTGCCAGCATTTTATCAAACACAGCGGATGAATCCAATAAATCTTCATCTGCTTCATCATATGCATATTCCAATAAACTAACAGCTGTTTTTTCTCCGGCTTCCGCTGCGCGCTGATACCACTGAAGTGCAGCAGTTTTGTCTACAGGCATTTCATTTTTAGCACCCAGATAATAGATATCGCCCAAAAAAGACATTGCATCTCCCATTCCCTGGTCAGCCGCTTTTTTAAACCAGTCAACCGCCTTTTGCACACTTTTTAGTGTGTATTCCCCTTCAAGATACATCCTGCCGCACTGATATTGCGCTCTCATATTACCCAATTCTGCTGCTTTTTCATAAAGCCCCGCTGCCTCCGAATACTTTTCCTCATAATACCTGAAATCCGCCTCAAACATCTTGACATCTGCCTCAGAAAAGCATTGGTCTGCCGTAAAATAAGTAGGGACTACCGAGCAGAAACGAACAAATTCTTTCCCATCTTCCGATTTATGCTCGATAAGATTAACAGCAATTCCCAAATTCAGCAAGTTAAAAAGGATATCAGTTGTATCTGTCCAGAGCTTTCCGTCATAACGGAAAAAAAATTCTCTATCCAACGAATACCAGTCAGATTCGTAATCTAATTGCTTTGTAGCATCATACCGTTTGGAATCTAAAATATCCTTATAAGGGTTTGCCATAACCTTTTCATACATTTTATGAACTACAGCCAATTGACCGATTAAATATTTGGTTTGAATCGCATTAGCAGCAAGCCTATCTGTATTATATTTTCCCGTTTTCTGGTTCTCCTGATCATTCTCCTTTATATCTTCTTTCATCTCTAAACATCTGTTAAAAATCGCTTGCGCATTCTCTTCATTTAAGGTTAAAGGAACAAATCTGATTATTTTTTTATTTTTAAATCCCATAGCAAAATTACCTCCCTTTGTTAAAATTCATATATTTCAAATTTACGGTAAACATCTTTATTATACAACAACAATTTACCGGATGGAATCGTTTTTATAAATATTTGCCCGTATATTCCTTGACATACAGTGGCCATATGAATATGATGGATAGAGCATAGAAACATCATATCGGCGTACCCGAATGTATCACACGCCGGAAAGTATTCCGGTATCCACAAGAAAGGACAACCACCATGAACAAAAAAAATAAAACAGTCGTTGTAACCGGCGCATCCAAAGGTCTCGGCCTCGGAATCGTAAAAAGGCTCTGCACGGAAGGCTATGATATTATCGCACACTACAACTCCGGCGACATCAGCGAGGCGAAGGCAGCCGCCGGAGCGGCGGGCGTAGACTTTACCTCCTTTCAGGCGGATCTCTCCAATGAAAACGAGGTGCTCTCGCTGGCTGAGAAAATCAATGCCTGCGGGGATATTTATGCACTTGTCAACAATGCCGGTGTATGTCTCTTTGAAGATTTCTTTGCAGTTACACCGGAAAGCTATGATTTTACCTTTAATGTGAATATCAAAGCTGTTTTCCTTCTGACGCAGAAGATCTCCGAACAGATGGTAAACCGCGGCATCAAGGGACGGATCGTAAACTTTTCTTCCATCACGGCAGTCTCCGGCTCCGCCACGCAGGTACACTACGGTGCGGCAAAGGGCGCGGTAAGCGCCTTCACCCACATGGCGGCGGAAGCCCTCGGCTCCTACGGCATCACCGTAAACGCCATTATGCCCGGGCCCATCCCGACAAAGCACAACAGCGCCTACCTGGCCCTGGAGGACTCCAAAAAAGACCTGTGCGGAAGAATGCCCATGCGTAGTTACGGCGATCCCTCATACATTGCAGACGGCGTCCTCTATTTTCTCGGAGAAAACGCCTGCTGGACAACGGGCGTTCTCCTTCCGGTAGACGGAGGATATCTGGCAAAATAGGCCGGAAGCGCCGCAGTATTCTACATCAGGAGGTTTTTCACATGGCATTTGACGGAATTGTCGTCGCAAATATCGTTTATGAATTAAAAGAAACGCTGACCGGCGCGCGTATCAGCAAGATCGCGCAGCCTGAAAACGACGCGCTGCTGCTCACGCTGAAGGGTGCCTGCGGACAGAAGCGTCTGCTGCTCTCCGCCAGCGCCTCGTTGCCGTTTGCGTATCTCACCGACGTGAACAGGCCAAGCCCCATGACCGCGCCGAATTTCTGTATGCTCCTGCGCAAATTTATCGCAAACGGAAAAATTACGGAAATCAGCCAGCCGGGTTTGGAGCGCATCATTCAATTTGATATCGAACATCTGGACGAGCTGGGCGATCTGCGCAGGAAACGGCTCATCGTCGAACTGATGGGCAAGCACAGCAACATCATTTTCTGCGACGAAAGCGGGCGCATCATCGACGCGATCAAACACATCCCCGCCTCGGTCAGCTCCGTGCGGGAGGTGTTGCCCGGCCGGGACTATTTTATACCGAACACGCTGGAAAAATGCGACCCACTCACAACCGGCGAACAATCCGTTTGCACCGACGCGCTGGGAAAACCGCTTCCGGTTGGGAAGGCGCTCTACATGACCTACACCGGCATCAGTCCCACCGTGGCAAACGAGGTGTGCTACCGTGCCGGAATCGACGCAGACGCTCCGACGGAAAGTTTATCCGACGACGCGAAGCTTCACCTGGCCCACGAATTTTTATGGCTGATCGAGGATGTCAAAGATGGGACATTTGCTCCATGCATCATCAAAAAAGGTGCACAGCCCATCGAATTTTCCGCGGTGGCTCTGCGGGAATACAACGATTTTGCCGACTATACGTCGGAAAACTGCGTGTCCATTTCGGAGGTGTTGGAGCGCTTCTACGCAGACAAGGACTCCTACACCCGCATCCGACAGAAATCTGCCGACCTGCGGCGCATCGTCTCAACCGCCCTTGAGCGCAACGTAAAAAAACTCTCCTTACAGCAAAAACAGCTGAAGGACACCGAAAAGCGCGACAAATACAAGGTTTACGGTGAACTTCTGCAGGCATACGGCTACGGCGTGCCGGAGGGTGAAAAAAAGCTCACCGTGCTCAACTACTACACCAACGAAGATATCACGATCCCTTTGGATCCGCAGCTCTCGGCACAGGAAAACGCTCAGAAGTATTTTGCAAAATATAATAAGTTGAAACGCACCTGCGAGGCATTGCAGGAATTAACGCTTGAGGTTTCAAATGAAATTACCTATTTGGAGTCAGTTGCAAATGCACTGGACATCGCCGTCACCGAGGCGGATCTCTCCGCCATCAAAGACGAGCTGACCACAAGCGGCTTCATTCGCAAGCACGCCGCAAAAAAAGGTGTGCGCACGGCAAAGAGTAAGCCTTTTCACTATAAGAGCAATGACGGTTTTGACATTTATATCGGAAAAAACAATCTGCAGAACGAGGAGCTGACCTTCAAGGTGGCAAACGGCGGCGACTGGTGGTTCCACGCCAAGGGCATTCCCGGCTCACACGTCATCGTAAAAACAGAAGGAGGGGAGCTTTCCGACTCCACTTTCGAGGAAGCGGCACGGCTGGCGGGCTACTATTCCAGGGGACGCGACAGTGAAAAGCTTGAAATCGATTATTTGCAGCGGAAAAATGTAAAAAAGCCCAACGGCTCTGCGCCGGGCTTTGTGGTCTATTATACGAATTATTCCATGACAATACACCCGGATATTTCCGGCATTCCATTCATCGAATAGCTCTGATAGTCCGTACCGGAAATCCTTGTGCATATTTCCGGTCTGTTTTTCCGATCGCACAGGCCAAAAAACCTCGCCGCAGCATCACTGCACCTGCGGGTAAACGGTAAAACGTGCTTTAAAACTTTTTTTGTCATGAACTGGAAATACCAGAAAAACTTGTTACGTTTATTTTTATTTCTTCCTCACATACTATGTTTACCAACGGCAATCAGGCCGTTGATCATATACAAAAGTATAAAAACTGTTCCAACCGAGCAGGTACAAAGGAGGAAATATCATTATGTCAAGTAAGAATACTACTTCTGTCCCCGAGGCAAAGGAAGCCATGAACCGCTTTAAGTACGAGGTTGCCAGCGAGCTTGGCGTGCCTTTAAAGGACGGCTACAACGGTGATCTGACCTCGAGACAGAACGGTTCTGTCGGCGGCTATATGGTAAAGAAGATGATTGAGGCACAGGAGAAGCAGATGGCCGGCAAATAAGCCGGATGCGCTGAACCACTCAGTCAAAACTTGCGCAGTCAAAGGTACGTCTGACGAATCTTAGACTGGCAGAAGAAACAAAAAAGAAAGGCTCTCTTTGCAATATGTGTGAAGAGAACCTTTCTTTTTGTTATATTTACAGACTCAGACTTACTTCTCCCTTCTCGAAGATCTCCTGCATCTTTCTCCTCAAATGTTCGTGCTTTTCCATCGCAAGCGTCGGGTCCTCCGCGCGAATCCGCTTCACCTCATCCGCCGCGTGCTGCAAAACCCGCGCATCGGTGTAAATGTCCGCAAGCAGAAAACTCATGTCGCCGGACTGGCGGATGCCGAAGAAATCCCCGGGTCCCCGCAGCTTTAAATCCTCCGAGGCGATATAAAAGCCGTCGTTGGATTTGTTCAGGATATCGAGACGGTCCTTCGCCCGGTCAGAATCTGAGGCATTCATCATGATGCAGTAGGACTGTGCTTCCCCCCGCCCCACGCGCCCGCGCAGCTGGTGGAGCTGCGCCAGCCCGAAGCGGTCGGCGTTCTCGATCATCATCACCGTCGCATTGGGCACGTTCACCCCGACCTCGACGACCGTGGTTGACACCAGAACATCGGTCTTATGATCCTTAAAATCCTCCATAATCTGATTTTTCTCGGCAGCCTTCATCCTGCCGTGGAGACAGGCGATGCGCACCCCCGGCGAGAGGGATGCCGCCAGCTTTTCCGTGTAATCCGTCACGTTGTTTGCATCATAATTTTCCGACGCCTCCACCAGAGGACAGATGATGTACACCTGATGTCCCGCCGCCACCTCCTTTTCCACAAAGGCGTTGGCTTTTTTCCGGTAATCTTCCCCCACCACACAGTTTTTAATCGGAAGCCGCTTCGCGGGCACCTCGTCCATAACGGAGATGTCCATATCGCCGTACAAAATGATGGCCAGCGTCCGTGGAATCGGCGTTGCGCTCATAACAAGAATATGCGGGGTCTGCCCCTTCTTTGCAAACGCTTCCCGCTGGCGCACGCCGAAGCGGTGCTGCTCGTCCGTAATGACAAGGGCAAGATTGTCGTACGCCACCGCTTCCTGAATGAGCGCATGGGTCCCGACGATAAGTGCGTCGGGATGGGCCTCAATGAGCGCGCGCTTCTCGCGCTTTCGCTTTGCCGTCATGGAGCCGGTTAAGAGCACGATCGTCTTTTTTATGCCAAACAGCCCGCAAAGTTCCTCGAAGGACTGCTCATGCTGCTTTGCAAGCACCTCTGTGGGTGCCATGATGGCGGACTGACAGCCGCTGTCCGAGGCGAGGAGCATCGCGAGAAATGCCACGATCGTTTTACCGCTTCCCACGTCGCCCTGGATGAGCCGCTGCATCAAAACATCCCCCCGCATATCCGAGAGGATCTCGTCCAGTGTCCGCCTCTGTGCCCCGGTCAGAACATAGGGGAGCTTTCCTATGTAGGTCTCCAACACAGGTCCGTCCTTAAACCGATGCGGATTCTTCTGTTTTTCCTCCCCGTTTTTCTCCAGCTCCATGGTCATCAGAAACAGGAAAAACTCATCGAACACCAGCCGCCGTCTCGCCTGGACCAGCGATTCCTTTGAATCCGGGAAATGAATCTGGTCAAGCGCAAAATTGTATTCCGCCAGCTCATATTTGGTCCGTACATCCGTCGGCAGATAGTCAAAAAAACTGTCACAGGAATTTAGAGCCCCGCGGATGATCTTTGTCAGAAAGCGGTTCGTAATGCCGCGGGTCAGACCGTATACGGGCTGCATCGTCTCTTCGACAACTGCATAATCCTCCGGCGCAAACAGCGCAGGCTGCTCCATGTGAAACAGCCCTTTTTTATCCGTCACTTTTCCGTATAAAATCACGGTCTTTCCCGTTTTCAGGCCGTTTATAATATAAGGCAGACGAAACCAGATCGCTTCCAGCTCCCGTCCGTTATGGCCGCTCTTTAATACGGTGATCGTCATCGCCCGGGTGCGCCGAAGGACGGCCGGTTTTTCAATGTGCACAATAACCGCGGCGTTTTCGCCGTCTCTTAGCTCGTCAATCTCCAGCGCGCGGGGATACTTCACGTAATCTCTGGGAAAATGAAGGAGTATATCACCCACGGTGTATACTCCCATTTTCTGCAGAAGTCCTTCCGTTTTCCCACCCACGCCCTTCACTTCCCGAATGGGTGCAGTCAGTTCCATATGCGTTACTCCACAGATAAAATATAGTAATAGATCGGCTGTCCGCCGTTGTTTACCTCAACCTCAAGATCCTCGTATTTCTCCTGAATACGCCCGGCAAGCGCATCCGCATCGTCCCCGGACACCTCGTTTCCGTAGTAAAGGCTGATGATGCCGCTGTCCTCATCCACGAGCTGCTCCACCATGGAAAGCAGCGTCTCCTCCATGTCGGAGCCGACGGATAAAATACCTGCATCGCCGATACCCATATAATCGTTCTCCTTAATCTCCTTGTCGTCGATCACCGTATCCCTCACGGCGTAGGTGATCTGCCCGCTCTTCACATTGACAAGCTCGTGTGTCATATGCATCGCGTTTTCCTGAGGGCCAAGCTCCGGCATAAAATTAATCAGCGCCGTGATACCCTGGGGAATCGTCTTTGTTGGAATGACGTGAACCTTCTTCTCCCCGGAAAGCTCCGCCGCCTGATTTGCCGCCAGAATAATATTTTTATTGTTCGGAAGGACAAACACATGCTTTGCCGGAACCTTCTCCACAGCACTTAAAATATCGTCCGTGCTGGGATTCATCGTCTGCCCGCCCTCGATGATAATATCCGCACCAAGCCCACTGAAAATTTCGCTTAGGCCTGCGCCCGCAGACACACTGATAAAGCCCATCTCCTTCATCTTTGCAGCTGCCTTATCCGCTTCCGCCTTTGCCTGTTCCTGCGCAACCTTTTCCGCATCCTTGATCAGACGCTCCTGATGCTCCTCGCGCATGTTGTCGATTTTGATTTTGCTAAGAGAGCCATGTCGCAATGCTTCCTGAATCGCCAGTCCGGGATCATTGGTATGTACATGGGTCTTAACGATCTCGTCATCTGCAACAACCACAATGGAATCGCCGATGGAGGTTAAGAATGCCTTGTACTCTGCCACTTCCCCGTCACCAAGCGGCTTGTCTAAAACGATGATAAACTCCGTACAGTAACCGAATTTGATCTCCGCTTCCGTCTCGGGGGAAATTTTTACAAATCCCGCACTGCCTTTCTCCTGCTCAAAGCTGTCGTAGTCAATCTCCTTGCCCATCAAGGCATCGTATGCACCCTGCAGCACAACGACCAGTCCCTGCCCGCCGGAATCCACCACGCCCGCCTGCTTTAACACCGGGAGCATATCCGGCGTCCTTTTTAAAACGCGCTCCGCCTCGTCGATGACCGCCCTGACAAACACTTCCAGATCATCGGTCTCCTCGACCATATCCAGTGCCTTATCCGCTGCGCCTCTTGCCACCGTTAAGATCGTGCCCTCTTTCGGCTTCATGACCGCTTTATATGCGGTCTCCACCGCCTTGTCGCACGCCTCCGCCAAAATGATCGTGTCAATATAGTCATAATTCGCGATCACCTTCGTAAAGCCACGGAACAGCTGAGAAAGGATGACACCCGAGTTCCCCCGTGCGCCGCGCAGCGATCCGGATGAAATTGCCTTCGCAACGGATTTCATGCTCTTTTTCTCAAGGGCGCCCACCTCTTTTGCCGCAGAGAGGATCGTCATGGACATGTTTGTTCCCGTATCGCCGTCCGGCACCGGAAAAACATTCAGCTCATTGATCCACTCTTTTTTTGCATCCAGATTTTTCGCTCCCGCCAAAAACATCTTTGCCAGAAGCGGTGCGTCTATTTTCTCAATTCCCACGAATCCATCCTCCAATCATGTATCTCCTGTTCGCATCTGCTTTCTTTTTAGTCAATTACCCGCACGCCTTCCACGGATATGTTGATCTTATCGATCTTCATGCCGGTAAACTCCTCCACGCGGTATTTCACCGTCTGTGTCAGATTGTCCGCAACGGTGAAAATGCTCACCCCATAGGAGATGATGACATGAAAATCTATGCTAATCTCATTATTTTCACCAACCGTCACATTTATACCATGTGAGAGATAATCCCTTTTCAAAAGCTTTACCAGTCCGTCCTTCATATTTACTGCGGCCATACCGACAATACCAAAGCACTCAACGGCGATGGAGCCTGCATAGGTGGCGATCACGTCTGTGTCAATCGTGACAGTGCCCAAAGAATTGGTTAATTGTCCATTCATAATCGAACCTCCATATCGTTCATCCGGCATCTGCCCGCTTCCGTCATAAAAAGCCCATTACAAACGCTTTTTCTTTGGACAATGCCATAGTAATATATATTTTATACCATATGAGGAAAAAAATAAACAAATATTTATTCTTTTTACAATTTTTTTCATTTTCTCCTTGCAATACAAATTTGTATCTGATAAAATATGCTAGTATGAGTTTGAAGGATATCACTTTCGAACTACTTTTGAACCAGACAAGGAGGTGCAAGTCATGGCAAAGTGTGCAGTATGTGGAAAAGGCGCTCATTTCGGAAACAATGTGAGCCATTCTCATAGAAGGTCAAACAGAATGTTCAAGTCCAACATCAAGTCTGTTCGCTGTAAAGTAAACGGAGGAACCAGAACACAGTATGTATGTACCAGATGCTTAAAGTCTGGAAAAGTTGAGCGTGCGTAGATCAAGGCAGATCACCTGTTTCCCGTGAAGCCAAAAGAAGCTGAAATTTCAGCTTCTTTTTTTATGCGCAGGGGCACATAGGGAAATTAGTTGCTGACGCAACGTGTGCCCCGCGCAGCGAACATGGAGAAAACCTCCCCTGTCCGATCACACGCAGGTTTATTTACAGCAAAACAACTGATATCCAATCAGAAGCAACCCGGCAATGATGATCATGAGGATAACAGTACTCTCGATAAAAATTGAAATCAAAAGCCCAAGTGCTATACAGACAAGGGAATATCCAATCAATCTTCGCATGGTTTACCTCCGAAAAAACGCACAAAAAGCATATATTATTATATATAATATATGCTTTCCGATCAGCAATAGAAACTCTCACTATAAAAATTTTACCACGCATACCCCTGCATGAATGATGCCTGCAATTTAAGACTCTCTGTTTACGGAGGCATCCAGCATTTCTCCCAGCTCCTTGCCCGCTTCCGCCTTTGCTGACTGGCGCACCTCTGAGGTATCCTTCTTCGTAAATTTGTCCACAAAATCGGGAACCATGTCCAAAACCTTTGTGATGCCGTCCTGATTCTTCACGTTGACCAGACGGGTGGAGCCGTTCTGAATGACAAGCACCGCCGAGGGCTGGATGCGTCCGCCAAGGGCGCCGCCCGCATTGTTGAATTTCTCTTTCGAAAACGCCCCTGCGCCCACGCCAAAGCTCACGTCCACCAGCGGCAGGATGATCGTCTCGCCGATGTGAATGGCGTCACCGACCACCGTCTTTGAGGAAATGAAGCTGTCCATCCCCTTGAACAATGATTCTACGGTAGAACGAAAATTATTGTTTTCTCCCATGATACAAACCTCCTGATATTATTATTTTAGCTTTCTCACTTTCTTAATGATCGCACGTATGTCCTTATCGATGAGCAGCCGCAGGCCGCTGCACACAGGATGAATCAGGCGGACATGTCCGCTCGCATCCATCCAGCCCTTCGCGTAGAGCTTTTCTGATTCAAAATCCGGGGTAATCCCACAACCCTTTTTGTATACGACCGGGCAAAGACTTAGAGCGGCGGCCGCATAGCCGGTGTTCGCCGGATCTGCAAGTGAATAGATCAGATCCGCCTTCACCCTGCGCGGACCGAAATGCCGCAAAATATACGCAACCTCCGAAAAACCATGGCCGACGGCACGTCTGTTGCCCTCGTCTTTAAACTCTGTGCGAAAAAGCTCCCACTTTGCGCGCAGCATTTCAAGATCCAGGCTCTTTTTTTTACGTTTATCTTTATCCGTTTTCTTTTTCCCCGGTTTTCCTCTTCCAAATTTCCGGTCTTTCCATTTCCTTTTATCCGTTTTTTTTGTCTCGGATTTCCTGCCCTTAGATGGACTCTTTTTAAATCCCTTTTTTCCAAGCTGCTTTGCGCCGCGCTTTTCCGCTTTTTCCTTGCCGGATGTTTCATTCCCGCGGGAGTCTTCCTTCGTTTTCCCGGAGTGTTCCACCCCGGAATCTTCCTGCAGTTCTCCGTCGTATTTCACCTCAGAATCTTCCTGCCGGACCGGCAGCTGTTCTGTGTCGGGGAGCTTGTGTGCATCACCCTCCCCCGGCGGCGCATCCGTTTTGGCTTTTATCCTTTTTTGCCTGCGCCTTTTCCTGCCCGCCTTCTCCTTTTTCGGAAATACCTGTATCCCAAACACCCGCAGCCGCCAGGTGAAGCGATCCCCAAATTCCACCTGCAGGCGGTAGGGCACCGGGATAAACAACACCAGCAAAAACAATGCCAGCAGCAGACATACCATGCCAAGCAGCACCAGTCCGATGATTTTTAAAATCAATAGCAATATCCCTAACATAGCAGCCCGTCCTCTCTGCTGTTATGCCAGTTCCTTTTCAGGAATTCACGCAGCCCAAAATTCCCCTGAACCGTATACAGGCTCACCAGAATCTCCGCTGCAAGCTGCAGCGCTTCCTCATAATTCCCCGCCAGCCCGATGACCACCAGACCTTTTTTCGGATAATAGCGCTGTCTGACGACCTGCGTGTGTATAATGTCGATCAGGTCCTGCGGATTTGCGGAGAGCGTCAATAGATACGCCGCATTAAAAATACTGCGCTTTTTTACTTTTCGGATAATTCTCTTTTGTCTGCGGGGGCGGATGCTCTCCCCGACAAATAAATCATCGTACCATACCATATATTATCCTCAATATTCACATTACCAATACTTACGGCTGCCCCATAGATTACTTTTTTTTAAATCCAGATACTCATTGTATGCCTTCTCTAAAATCTGTTTTTCATTGGAAAACTTCAACAGATGATACGCTTCGTGATATTTGTAATAACCGGAATCCACGAAAAATTCCTCGCGTTGTGGCTTGCTGTAATAGCTGTCGCCCATCATCAGATACCAATGCACTTCCTTTTGCACAACATCCTCGGGAACGTTAAAAGTATACTGACTCTTACCTACATATTTTATAATGGAAGCCTCGACACCCGCCTCCTCCTTTACCTCGCGGGCTGCGGTTTCCTTGTACTCTTCCCCGGTCTCAACGGTTCCCTTGGGGAGCACCCATCCCTCGTATTTATTTCGATAATTTTTGTAGAGTAATAGTATCTTTCCACGAAATATTACCACACCACCACAACTTGTTGCCTCGATCATTGCAATCCCTCCAGATGTGGTTAAAAAATATGATTCTAAATCAGTATACTCTTATTTAAAGTAGGTGTCAAACACAGACTTTGCAATCGGTACGCCAACCGTGCTTCCGCTGCCCGCATCCTCCACGATGACCGCAATTGCAATCGGATGCTTGCCCTTTGCGTTGGCGTAGCCCACAAACCATGCATGGCTCCTGCCCTTTACGTTCCCAAACTCCGCGGAACCGGTCTTTCCCGCAGCTACATAGGAATCGCTCTGCAGCGCCGAAGCCGTACCGTCCGTGACGACATTTTTCATGTAGCGGCGCAAAATTTTTGCCTCTTTTTCGGTCATAAGCCGCCCA
Source organism: uncultured Lachnospiraceae bacterium (assembly GCA_949132985.1). Taxonomy (GTDB): domain Bacteria; phylum Bacillota; class Clostridia; order Lachnospirales; family Lachnospiraceae; genus W0P33-017. The sequence continues at coordinate 21,534 of CASCGD010000021.1, read as the reverse complement.
TAAGCCGACGGCTCGTACTGCTCCACCCTTCCGCCATCTGCATTTTCCAGGCGCTGTGCAAGATACGGGCGCATGAGAACGCCATCATTCTGGATAGCGCAGACGATCAGCGCCATGTGAAGGGGACTCACAAGCGTCTTTCCCTGACCGATGGCAGTGGCCATGACCTCGCTCTCCCCGGATTCCCCCGTCAGTGAAAAGCGGCTCCCGCTTCCGGCAAAATCAATGGGAAGATCTCTGTTAAAAAGCAAATCCTCACACGTATCCGCAAAGTTTTTGATATTCAGGGACAGCCCCATATTGGCAAAAGAGCTGTTGCAGGATTTCGCAAGTGATTTTTCCAGATCCACCTCGCCGTGCACGGAATTTCCGAAGCAATGCAAGGTATAATGATCGTTTGTAATGCTACCGCTGCAGGTATAGCTGTAATTTTTATATTTTTTCGGATGCTCCCGGATGTATTCCAGCGCCGTCACCAGTTTAAAGGTGGAACCCGGGGGATACAGGCCCTGGCTTGCCCGGTTCAAAAGTACAGAAGCTTCCTCGTCGTCTGCAAGAATTGCATCCCAGTCCGTCACAATCGTATTCGGATCAAAATCCGGCTTTGAGACCATGGCCCGGATTTTCCCGGTGTCCGGCTCTAAAACCACGACGGCACCCTTTCTGCTTCCCAAAGCTTCATAGGCTGTCTGCTGCAGCGCATCATCCAGCGTCGTAACCAGCGTATCGCCCTCGTTTTTCCTGCCCTCAATCTCGCTGACCACCCGCTCCAGAAGAAACGTGTGGGAGCGCAGAAGCTCAAAATTATAGCTGGCCTCAAGCCCTGTCTTTCCGTTGTCCGAGTAGCCGACCACGTGGGCATATGTCCGGCCCCGGGGATAGACCCGCGTCTCCGTCCCGTCCTCCGCCACCTTTGTGGACGCCAGAATGGTCCCGTCGTCCGCAGTGATATCGCCCCGCACGATACGCTCTGCGAAATGATCTAGCCTTGAGTTGTAGGGGTTGTTGATAAATGCCTCACTGCGCGCAGTCTGAAACCAGGCAAGATAGCCGATCATTGCCAGAAATAGTGCAATAAAGCCGTAGGCAATACCCGCAAACTCTTTATTTTTATCCCTTCGCAACTTTTTGATCCGCCTGTTTTCCTCTGCGGCTGTTCCTTTTTTCATCAAATACCTCGTCCTCCCTGATGATATATAAGCCCTGAATCACTGCAAATATGATAAACGTTGAAAGCAGCGAACTTCCTCCGTAGCTCACAAGGGGCAGTGTCACGCCGGTAGAGGGGATAAATTTGATCACCCCGCCGATCGTGAGAAACACCTGAAAGCCGTACACCGTCCCCAGTCCAAGCGCAGTCAGCTTATAAAACTGATTGTGAATCTGCATCGCGATATTTAAAAACATAAGATAGCAGCTGGCGCATACCAAAATCAGGCAGATTGCAAACACGATGCCCATCTCCTCGGAGATTGCCGCAAATATGAAATCCTCGTCCACCACCGGTATCTTGTTCGGCATTCCCTGAAACAGCCCAAGGCCAAACCAGCCTCCGGTTCCGATGGCAAACAGAGAATGGCACACCTGATAGCCCTCGTCGTCGATGACGGAGAGCGGGTCCTTCCACGCCACGACCCGCTCCCGCACATGGCCAAACAGCTTATAGCCCACAATCGATGCCGCCGCTCCCGCGCCTGCCCCAAGTCCCAGCCAAAGTGGGCTTTTTGCGGCGACATAGAGCATCATCAGATACGTTACAAAAAAAATGAGCGCGCTTCCCAGATCCTTTGAAACAACCAGCACGAGCACATGCGCCGCCGCGACAGCGGTCGTGATCACAATCTGCTTTAGCTCCGTAGAATGATAAAACATCGACGCAACAAAAAAGACGAACAAAATCTTGATAAACTCAGACGGCTGTAAGCTGACCGCGCCAAACTGAAAGGCGAGCTTTGCGCCGTAGTCTGTCTTTCCTGCCACTGCAACCACCGCCAGCAGTCCGATTCCCAATGCCGCATACAGATAAGGCAGCTTATGCAGAAAATGAATGCGGTGAATCAAAAACGGCACCACCAGTGTGATCACTGCCGCAACCACCGCCAGTGAGAACTGCCGGATAGCCTTCGCCTCGTTCAGCCGCTCCAGTATAATAAAACTGATGACAAGCAGCATACACAGATTGTTCGTCACGAGCCGCGATGCCTTTTTGTACAAAAAGCGGTAGATCAGCTGAATCACACAGATGAGCAGCACCTGCACCGCAAAGAAAGCCAGCACCTTTATATCCTCTTTTACCGCAAAAATCACCAGATATGCATCCAGATGGATCAGGAACAAAAACATCTGCTGTCTGCGGAAAATGCGTTTCTGCCGCTTTTTATCATCTGCTTTTTGCAGCACTGAAAAACAGTCGTAGGTGTAGCATGCAAACAGAATCATCATGAGATATTTTGATACTTCGGTAATAATTGTAACCATAAAACGTTCTTCCTTTTGGGTCCTTACTCCACGCCCCGCCTGAAATGCCCCCGGGTCATCTCACCGGGAAAAGTCCCTCCCCCGTCCAGGGCACAGGACTCATATGCGTCCAGCACAGCGTTCACCGCCGCTTCATCCTCCACCGTAAAATCCATGCGAAGCATTGACGGCGCTATTTTTTCCACATCCGCGCGCACCGGCCCGTCAAAAAGCACCGTCGGCACGGCATTGTAAATGATATTACAGCAGACGCCGCAATAATTTTTCACCGGGAGGCGCTTTTTGCGGCGGTCGCTTAAATAAACCAGCTTTGCGCTTCGATCACAGCCGGATATGGTTTTATTCACGCACTGCGCGCTCACCATAAAGGGCGCGTGCCCGTAAACCGTCAGCATACTGCCCGCATCCGCGCGAAAGCGCAGCTCCTTCGCATTCAACTCCAGCGGCAGCGTCCGGCACTCATAGCCCATCTCCCGAAAAAATGCATCCGCATGGCCCGAGAAAGTGTACAAAGAGCTATCCAGCATCACATGCTCCGCCCCCATCCGCCTCAAAAAGCCGAGCGCGTCGTAATTTTTTGCAAGAAATCCTGCTATCTGTCCGCTTTCCTGCAGCTTTTTCATACCGTCCCAACATGCCTCATAGGCATAAACCGTTTCCTCGCGCAAAACTGCCGGAAGCGCAGGGACAAACCTCTTGCCGCATCTGCTGCAGACCTGTGCGTAATCTTCCAGCGCCCCGGCAAGCTCCCGTTTCTCAAAGCTGTGGAGCGCCAGCGCCACCGTCCCGATAAAATCACGTTTTACACAGGCGTAAAACTGCTGCGGTGTATCACAGACCGCAAACACATTTTTCCAGTCCGCTGCTTCTGTTCTTTTTAACGACGGAACCGGCGCAATGTATTCCGGTTGAAGTGCCTGACCGTCACGCCTGCAGCCGCGCAGCAGCTCCCGGCGCAGCGCCGCCGACGCCTCACGCCGCAGCGCCTTCAAAAACTGCTTTGGAATAAAGCAATGCCCCCCTAAGTGGAGCGCCAGCTCATCCATGACAAAATCTGTCCCGCCTGTCTGACGCAGCACATGCTCCACGTCCGCCGCCTTTGCAGGCGCACGCAGCGCCGCAGATGCCTCTCCACCTGTCACCGTGACCGAATGCCCGCTCTTTTTATCCGTCAGCCGCAGTGTGAGCGCTTCCCCCACAGCACCAAAAAAGCTCCCGCAAATATGGCGTTCCGGCGCTTTTAAAGGCACCCATCCGCTCCCGTCCGCCGTATGCTTCGGGGAGCTTATACTGATCATGTTCCTGCCCGTCTCACCCCGCAGATATCCGTCTGTAAAGCCGTCCCGGTTCCCGAGTGCAAGCAGCCGCTTCCGGTCCGATTCTGCAACTGTACCATTTATTTCGCCCTCGGCTTCCAGAAGGTCGAGATACTTCCGATAAATTTCCGTCACGCCTGCCGCGTATGCGGCCTGTTTCATGCGTCCCTCAATTTTGAGAGAGGATACGCCTGCCGAGAGCAGCTCCGGCAGCAGGTCAATCGCACACAGATCCTTTAAGCTCAGCGGGTACATCTCCCCCGCCGGCTTTTTTGTACGGCTCCCGGAAACCCCCGCGGCTGTCCCTGTAGCTTCCGCGGTTTCGTAGGCCAGGCGGCAGGGCTGTGCGCAGCGCCCGCGGTTCCCGCTTCTTCCACCGAGCATACTGCTGAACAGACACTGCCCCGAATACGAGTAGCAGAGCGCTCCGTGGGCGAAGCACTCCAGCTCTATGTCCACGTGCTCGTGAATATGCCGGATCTCATCAAGCGAAAGCTCCCTGGCCACCACGATCCGTTGTGCGCCTGCATCCTTCCAGAACCGGGCGCCGTCCGCCCCGGTGATCGTGGCCTGCGTGCTGACATGCAGGTCCACCCCCGGAAAATGCTGCCGAATAAATGAAAAGACCCCCGCGTCCTGCACGATGACTGCATCCACACCCTGCTCATAGCACGGCAAAAAATATTCGTAGAGCTGCTCCTCTATTTCCCGGTTTTTGAGCAGCGTATTCACCGTCAGATGAATCCGCTTCCCGCAAAGATGTGTGTAATCGATTGCCTCCAGCAGCTCTTCCTCTGTGAAATTTTTCGCAAAGGCGCGCGCCCCGAACTGCGCGCCGCCCACATACACCGCATCTGCCCCCGCTGCCAGTACTGCCCGAAGCGTTTCGGGCGAGCCTGCCGGGGCGAGCAATTCCATGTTTGCCATGATTCTCCTTTTATTCCTTTTATACGATTAGAAAAAGGGAACGTAACGTTTTTCGTCCGTCCCCTTCCGTAACGTTTATTTCAATAACAGCTCTTCCAAATCCGCTGTCAGCCGTTCGTTCTTATCCTCCAGCGCCCGCTTTTCTTTTGCCGCCTCCTCCAAAAGTGCCTGAAACGACTCGTTCTGGGCCTTTACAAGCTCCAGCTTCGAGGCCGCCTCCGAGAGCTTTCCGCTGGTCTCGTCCAGCTGCATCTGCGCGTCCACAAGCTGATGCTTCAAATCGAATATTTCCTTTTCCAGCTCGGAAAACTTGGAACCTGCAGTCCCCGCCTGCTCCTTCGCCTTAAAATAATCGTCCGCCAAATTGAGCTGCAACATAATGTTTTTCATGTCCTGCGGAATACGCTTGTAGGAATCCTGCTGGTTCATCTCCGTGATCTTCTGGTTGATGTAGGCGGCAACCCGCTGCATATATTCCTCTTCCTCGAAACCGCTCAGGTTATACTCTTTTTTGTCGATCACTACTACGGTGCTTGCCTTTGTCGCCATGGTTTTCCTTCGCCTCCCGATTATCATGTCTTTTAGCATACCATAATCAGGAAGAAAAGTCCATCGCCATTTTATCCTTGCAGTTCGTGGGGGCATTGCACAGCCCGTATCAAAACGAAAGGATCTCCGCCAAGGCCGATGCCGCTCCTCCACCTTCCAGTCTACGGTGCCGATACAGCACAGTGGACTACATCAAATACGTTACTCAATCGGCTTTAAGTAGAAGCCGCCGTAAAAATCCTCGGATTTGAACGTGTTGATGACCACATGAGGGTCGGCCTTTCGCATGAGCTTCGCGATATCCGAGATCTCGTAGCTGGACGCCACCGTGTGCAGCAGACTGATCTCCTTTCCGCTGTAGCCGCCGATCCCGTCAATCCTGGAAATGCCATGCCGATACTCGGATACGTACGCCCGGATCACATCATCCGGCCGCGCCGTCGTGATCTGCATCGTCATCCGCTCATAGCGATGGTAGAAAGAATCAATCGTTTTGGTCGATATAAACTGGAACAAAATCGAATATCCGGCGTATTCCCAGCCAAACAAAAAGCCAAAAACCGTGATCAGTGCCGCGTTAAATATAAACACATAGCTCCAGATGGATTTCCCCTTCTTGTTTGAAATATACAAGGCAACAAAATCCACGCCTCCGGTGGACGCATTTCCCTTTAAGGCAAGCACAGTCATGATGCCGAACAGGAAGCCTCCGAAGATCACGTTCAGCAAAATATCGTCAAACAGCGGATCAAATTTCAGCACCCGCAAAAAAAAGCTGGCAAAAAACACCTGCAGCAGCGAAAAAAAGGTAAACCGCTTGCTGATGCTCTTACTGCACAAAAACGCCACCGGAATATTTAATGCTATCATTCCAAGGGAAACGGGAAAAGAGAAGCCGAAAAAGGTCGAGGTGATCTTTTCCGCCAAAATTGCGACACCCGTAAAACCGCTGGATAACAGATTAATCGGATTCATAAAAATCTGCATGACAGCCGCCTGCATAAATCCGGCGAGCAGCACGCACGTAAACGTGTAGACAAATCTTACCTTATCGTTGTTTCTTATCTCCTGAAAACTCATACCGTTTCGATCCGCTCCCTCATAAATATTTCATCTGCCGCCTCGTAACCCTCCCTATTGGAAAGCAGAAGCGCTGCATCTTTTTCATCCCTGCAAAGTCTGCCTTTTTGCAGCAAAATCCGGCTCCCCCGATATGCCGCAGGCGCATCCTCATAGCCTCCGCAGCATATTTCCGCCATCTTTTCCATAAGATCCCTCCGTTTTTCCCTGCGCGCTCATCATTCATCCCCGCTCCAGCCCCAAATGCCGATAGCAGTACTCCGTCACGACGCGCCCCTTTGGCGTTCGGTTGAGAAAGCCGTTCATAACCAGATACGGCTCATAGACGTCCTCGATCGTGCCAGAATCCTCTCCGATGGCGGCGGCCAGCGTGTCAAGCCCCACCGGCCCGCCGGAAAATTTTTCGATGATCGTGCAGAGAATCCTCCGGTCGCTGTTGTCCAGTCCCATCTTGTCGACCTCCAGAAGATCGAGCGCAAAGCTCGCCACCTCGCGCGTGATCTTCCCGTTATACTTGACCTGCGCAAAATCCCGCACGCGCTTTAACAGACGGTTCGCCAGACGCGGCGTTCCGCGCGAACGCCTTGCAAGCTCAAACGCTCCCTCGTCGTCGATCTCAACTTCCAGCGCTTTCGCGGAGTGCAGGATAATGACCTTAAGCTCGTCCACCGTATAAAACTCCAACCGGTGCATCACCCCAAAGCGGTCTCTCAGCGGCGCGGAGAGCAGCCCCGCGCGGGTCGTCGCCCCCACGAGCGTAAATTTCGGCAGATCAAGACGGATGGAGCGCGCAGTCGCGCCCTTCCCGATCATAATGTCGATGACGTAATCTTCCATCGCCGGATAGAGCACCTCCTCCACCTGACGGTTCAGGCGATGAATCTCGTCCACGAAGAGCAGGTCGCCCTCCGCCAGATTACTCAAAATCGCAGCCATCTCGCCGGGCTTTGCAATCGCAGGACCTGACGTGATCTTGACGTGAACACCCATCTCGTTTGCGATGATACCGGCGAGCGTCGTTTTTCCAAGCCCCGGCGGCCCGTAGAAAAGCACATGGTCGAGCGGTTCGCCGCGCCCCTTCGCCGCCTCGATATAGACCTTTAAGTTCTCCTTCGCCTTCGCCTGGCCGATATAGTCCTCCAGCCGCTGTGGGCGCAGGTTTTTTTCTATTTTAATATCCTCTTCCTGAATTTCGGTAGATATGACCTTTCGGTTATCCATAGCCGCTCCTTACTTTTTCGTCATACCCGCGAACCAAACGCCTTGCCGGCGGGTCCGGTATCAAAACCTGTTGTTCGTTTTCAGAGGCTCTCACAGCATCGCCATGTTTTTCAGCGCGAGCTTTAAGACGTCCTCAACCTCAGACTCCGGCGTGATCTCAATGCCGGAGAGCACCTGCGACGCCTCCGCCGCGGAGTAGCCAAGCGAGGTGAGCGCCAGCAGCGCCTCCTGCCGCACGCCCTTCTCCTGCATGAGAACCGGATTTTTTGCAAGCTCCGGCGAATCGTGAAACGCGTCTGCAAGCTTTAGCTTATCCTTCAGCTCCAAAATAACGCGCTGCGCCGTCTTTGTTCCGATGCCCGGCGCTTTCGCAATTGCCTTCGCGTCGTCGGAGATGACCGCAAAGCGCAGATCATCCGGCGTGAGCACCGAGAGCACTGCCAGCGCCCCCTTTGGCCCGACGCCGCCCACTCCCAGCAAAAGCTCGAACACCCGCAGATCGTCCTTCGTCAAAAAGCCGAACAGCGCAAATCCGTCGTCCTTCACCTGAAAATAAATATACATTTTTATCTGCTCGCCCACCTGCGGCAGATAGTCAAACGTCGGCCCGGAAATATGTACGAGAAAACCGATGCCGTTGCTCTCAATCGTCACCGTCCGCTCGTCCATATCCGCCAGCGTTCCTTTGATGTACTGAATCATAAAACCTCCTCCGGCAGCCGCCGCAAAATATTTGCCGCGGCAACGCCGATCAAAGTACCCGTCGCCATCCCAACTGCAAAAAGCACCGGCAAATAGTATAAAATCCGATAATTTTCCACGACTAGCGCCGCCACAAAAAACTGCCCGACATTGTGCGCGACCCCGCCCGCCGCGCTGACGCTGATGATGTGCAGCGCGTTCGTTCTTTTAACGAGCGCCATCACAAAAAGGCTGAGCGCCGCGCCCGCGAAACTGTACAAAATACTGTAAAGGCTCCCGAAAAAAAAGCCCGTCAAAAGCACCCGCGCAAAGGAGATAAGCGCCGCATCTTTTTCGCCGCTTCGGTAGAGGATGCAGACCATCACAATATTCGCGAGCCCGAGCTTTACGCCCGGAATACCGATCGGCACCGGAATGAGCGCCTCCACGTAGCTGCAGATAAGCGCAAGCGCAAGGCAAAGCCCCAAATATGCTGTTTTATTTTTCACGTTGTTCACCTGCTGATCGCATCATACTCCCGCTCCTGTCCGCCGGTGACCTCCACCACCAGCTTATGCGGCAGACAGACGATTGTCTGCTTATCACGCGAAATCCTGCCCTGATGCATGCAAAGCCCGTCCGGACAGTTCGCCGCTTTCATATAGGCCGCGCCGTTCTCGATCGCGATGAGATTCACGCCGCCCCGCTCCGTTTCCACGGAAATTTCCTGGTCTTTTCCAAGATCGTACGTGCCGTAAAGCCGCCCGTCCGCGGTAATGCGAATTTCGCTGCCGCCGGAAGAAAACATGTAAATGCCAAGCGTCAGCCCAAGCCCCAGCAAAAACAGCGCGGCCAGAAAAACCATGTCCCGCCTGCCAAATTTCAACGGCCCGGACGCCCCCTTGGCGGCAGGCATCCGACTGTCAAAGGCGCAGCCTGCTCTGCCTGCCAAAGCCGCACCCCGATCTGCGCTATCCGACGTTTTCATCTTCGATCTGCCCCAGATAATAAAAGCCCTTGCACTCCGTCAGCCGGACGTCCACGATCTTCCCGACAAGCGACACGCCGCCCGGAACGTGCACGACGGAATTGTTCGAGAGCCGCCCGGTCACAAGCGAGGCGTCCTGCTCGTTCTGCTGCTCGATCAGAACCGGAAACACCCTGCCCGCAAGCTCCTCCGCTTTCTCGGCTCCGATGCGCTGGACCTCCTTTAAAAGCACGTCAAAGTTTTCTTTCACCTCATCCTCCGGCACCTGATGCTCCATCTCTGCCGCAGGCGTGCCGGAACGCTTCGAATAAATGAATGTAAACGCGCTGTCAAAGCGCACGCGCCGCACCACGTCCAGCGTCTCAAAAAAGTCCTCCCGCGTCTCGCCCGGAAAGCCAACGATGATATCCGTCGTGATGGCGATGTCCGGGATCGCAGCGCGCAGCTTTTCCACCAGACTCAAATAGTGCTCTTTGTCGTAGCGGCGGTTCATCGCCTTTAAAATGCGGCTGCTCCCTGACTGTAAGGGCAGATGCATATGGCGGCATATTTTTTTCGACTGTGCCATCACCTCGATCAGCTCGTCCGAGAGATCCTTCGGATGGGATGTCATAAAACGAATGCGCCGGATGCCCTCGATTTTTTCCACCTCGCGCAAAAGCGCCGCAAAACTCATCGGCTCCGCCAGATTTTTTCCGTAGGAATTGACGTTTTGCCCCAGCAGCATGACCTCCACAACGCCATCCTTTGCCAGCCGCTCGATCTCGCGGATAATGTCGCGCGGCTCTCTGCTGCGCTCCCGCCCGCGCACATAAGGCACGATACAGTAGCTACAAAAATTATCGCAGCCGAACATGATGTTCACGCCGGATTTAAAGCTGTATTTTCGCCTGAGCGGCAAATCCTCCACAATCTCCCCCGCATCCTCCCAGACGTCGATCACCATATCCTCTTCAGTCATCGCGCGCCAGACAAGCTCCGCAAATTTATAAAGATTGTGCGTCCCGAACACCAGATTGACAAAGCGGTATTGCTCCCGCAGCCGTTTTACCACGTGCGCCTCCTGCATCATGCAGCCGCACAGCGCGATCATCATGCCCGGATGCTTTTTCTTATAATGCCCGAGCTTTCCAAGCCTGCCGTATACCTTGTTGTTCGCGTTCTCGCGCACCGTACACGTATTGTAGAGGACAAAATCCGCCTCCTCGCTCTCCGCGGGCATATACCCTATCGCATTCAATATGCCGCGCAGCTTTTCGGAGTCGCGGGCATTCATCTGACAGCCCATATTGACGACGCACGCCGTCGGAAAACGACCGTTTTTTTGCGCAAATGCCCGCACCCGTTCCCGGCATTTCGCCATAAAATAATATTCCCGTTCCGGCTCCTTTTCGGGCGGTTCCAAAGCTACCTCTATTTGATCCAAATCAATTTCCTGATACATGCTTCTGACTTTTTTCCTTTCTGATTTTTTCTCCCAGATTTTCAACCGTCCCGTCCGCGTTTACCACGTCAATATGATCCAGCTGTCCCCGGATGTTTGCCCTGATATCCGCCAGATACTGCGCACGCAGCTTCGCCTGCTCCTCCTTTTCCGCCGCGGTAAGCCCTTCTGCCTTCGATTTATGATACAACTCGTTGATGCGGTTTATTCTGCTCTCGTTCATTGCCATTCTCCTCTTTTTTGTCCGATTTCCATCTTACAAATTCTATCTTACCAAACTTTTGTTACACTATATTAAGCACCGGCAGACATTCATCCGTTCTTCAAATCCTTCGCCATGCAAAGCGATTCCGGCATATCCGCATATGGGCCGTAATTTTCAATGACCTGAAAGCCCAGTTTTTTGTAAACGGAACACGATTCGGCTAACAGCTCTCCGGTTTCCAGAATCATTCGCTCATAGCCCAACTGTGCAGCCCACTCCATGAGCAGTGCGACAAGCCTGCTCCCGATCCCGCGTCCCTGATATTCCGCACGCACAAACACTCGCTTCAGCTCTGCATTTCGATCATTATATCTTCTGATTGCGCCGCCTCCGAGTACCTGTTCATTTTCATAGACGACGATCACTTCCTTTATCTCATCCAGTCCGTTAAATGCTTTATATTTCTCTCTCTTGATCTTTGTCCCGACGCGCCTGTCCAGATCCAAATCAAGAAGTCTGCAATTTTCTACAAAATCCGCATTGCTGCCATCGGTTCTTCGAAATTCCATAAAAATTGCCCTCCAATCCCCATTCAGCGGCCCGTTTTCCAACCAAAAACAACGCCCTGCACCCTGTCAATGCTCCCATCCATCGATTCTAACACATGGACCGGAGTTTTTCAAATGCATATTCCCGAACGGCTTCGCTACAGTCATACTGACACTCCTGCAAAAGCTCCTTTGTCAGCATCCGCCTTCGGGCCATCTCCCGCAAAATATATTCGCGACAGCAGGAGCAGAGCGTGTGCTCATACATATACCACAGCAGCTCCTTGGGCGGACGCTTCACACCCCGCCTCTCCAGCAAGTCAAGAATCGCCAGAAATGCCCCGTGCCAGCTCACGTCCCTTTCCCGGTAGGTGACGGGAAGCGCCCGGACCAGAGCAGTCAGCCGGTCATGATCCTCGGCCTGGTAATTGTTTGCCAGCATATCAATCACGTCTCCGGGGCGCGCTCCGTGCCGCCACAATTCAAGCGCAAACCTGCGCACCGCCTCTCCGTGCATATGCGCCAACACCCGGAAAGCAGCGTCACGCAGCCCGCAGTCCTCCGACTTTGCATCCAAAATAACCGTTTCCGCATCCAGCAGATCCGCGCAGTCCCGGTTTGCAAAAAGCTCCAGCAGACGCGCACGCAAATGCGGCGCACGTTCCGCCCGGTAAAGCCCGGCCAGCTTTTGCACATCGTCCGCGCTTCCCCGGCGCATCATAAGCCTCGTCTGCATGACGAAAAACAACCGGTCTGTCTCAGCCCCGTCCCGCAGCTTTTCCCAAACCTCGCGCGCCGTCAGATTTGCCCGCGCTTCTCTGCGCTCACAACTTTGCGCCTCCCGTCCTTTTTGCTCCCGCAGCATCGCGGCAACATAGTACGCGACACCCGCGCTTTCCTTTGCCCGTCGTGTCAGAATCCGGCGAATCCCCGATGTTCCAAATTCATGTTCCTGACATGCCTGAAACCAGTCGAAGCTCCACGTGTGAAGCAACGGGTTTTCAAGCATCAGATTTCCCACATCCTGAACAACCCGGATAAATACAGCCTCCGCTCCCTCCCGTGTCACCCCGATACGCACAAGTGCGATGCAGAGCGCTTCAAAATTTTCAAACAGCGGAAGGCGCCCGTTTGAAAGCCGCCTTCGTTTTGACCGGAGCAGCTCATACATCCGATGGTAGTTTGCCCAAAGCGCATGACGCGCCGCACGGTTTTCGTCTCCTGCAAACATGCCCAGAAAATCACAGAACTGATCAAACGCCCAGCCGGCCTTGTCGCTGCTCCTGTAAAAATGTGGGATCGTTTGCTCCACAAAATAATCCGCGTCCGGAAAACACCTTGCGAGACGGTAAAGATACCAGCCCCGCGTCCCTTCACACTGTACATCATAGGCAAGCGCGCGGGTACAGCCCCACAAAACGATATCGCGGTACGCTTCTTTGTCCTTCCCCGTCTCCAATTCCAGTATACAGCGCCCAAGCCCGCAGCACATTGCCCGCTTAAATTCCTTTTTTGTCATCATTTTTTCCTGTTCTAAGCCCCCGTTCTCCTGCAGCCCCGCTAAACGCCCCTTCGCTGAGGCGGACTCTATATACCCGGAGGGCATGCCACGGCCTGGGCGCGAAAAGCAACCTGCGCGTTACTGGTCACGGAGTGAACCGTAACACCTGCGCTCTGGCAGTTTGGACCATATAAATTATAGAGTTGAATGTTCACAAAATCAATGGTAAAGTAGACAAAGAGGTGATTTTCATATGCAAGATATCAAACCAACGAAACAGGTCGCCGCGCAGGCTGCGCGTCTCGCCTTTCCCTATACCATCCCGATCTTTGCAGGCTTCTGGTTTTTGGGTATTACATACGGGATCTACATGAACGTGTCCGGGTTTTGCTTTGTCTACCCCATGCTCATGAGCCTTACGATCTTCGGCGGCTCTCTGGAATTTCTCGCGGTGGAGATGCTGCTCTCGGCCTTCGCGCCGCTGCAAACCCTTGTCATGGCCCTCATGATTCAGGCCAGACATTTATTTTACGGTTTTTCCATGCTGGATAAATTCCGTGGAACGGGCTGGAAAAAAATGTATCTCATATTCGGCATGTGCGACGAGACGTTTTCCATCAACTACTCGGCCAACATCCCGGAGGATGCAGACCGCGGCTGGTTCATGTTTTTCGTGACGCTGTTCAACCACTTCTACTGGGTTTCCGGCGCGACGCTCGGCGGGCTTTTAGGAAATCTGATCACGTTTGACCCCAAAGGACTGGACTTCGTGATGACCGCCTTATTCGTCGTCATTTTTTTAGAGCAATGGCTCAAGGAGAAAAAGCACGCCTCTTCCCTGATCGGCGTCCTCGCCTCCGCAGCCTGCCTGCTGCTCTTTGGCGCGGATTCCTTCCTGATACCGACGATGGCGTGTATCCTTTGCCTCCTTAGCGTCTTTCGAAAACCAATCGAGAAAGCAGGTGATTTCACATGACGCTGACACAACAGATCCTTACGATCGGCATATGCGTGCTTGGTACGATGGCCACACGTTTTTTGCCGTTTTTGCTGTTCTCATCGAAAAAACCGACGCCGAGCTATATCCGCTATCTTGGAAAAGCGCTCCCGGCCGCTATTTTCGGGATGCTGGTCGTCTACTGCTTAAAAAACGTGAACATCTTAACCGGAAGTCACGGACTGCCAGAGTTTCTTGCGATCGCATTCGTCGTGGCGCTGCACCTGTGGAAACGACAGATGCTCTTATCAATCTCAGGCGGCACCGTCTGTTATATGCTGCTCGTGCAGATCGTTTTTTAAAAGCGGATGTTAAAATGGTTGGCAAGTGCATGGCTCGGGTGTGAAAAGCAGCGTTTGGTACCAATGCACCGCCAGAACTCTTGACAGCCAACCTCGATTATTATAATCTATGGTAGACGACAAAAATAACGGTCAGGAACCATAACCCCTTCAGGGGATTGCGCACAAAGTTCCTTCATCTATAAAAACCAGCAAAGAGGAAACCAATGAACAACAACGACAAACGCAAAAAAATCATGCTCGCCCTGATTCTCTCGGCGATCATCGTACTGATCAGTTTCATCTACAACAATTACATCGCAAAGGCGGAGCCGATCTCCAAAAGCGACTTCCTGTTTAACACGATCGTGGAAATCCAACTCAACGACTCCACAGACGAATCGCTCATCGACGACTGCTTTGCGCTTGGAGAGCGCTACGAGCAATACTTCAGCCGGACGCGGGCGGACAGTGACATTTCTAAGATCAACCATGCCGGCGGCGCTCCGGTGGAGGTTCATGCAGAAACCGCCGCGCTCATCCGCGCGGGAATTGAATACGGAACGTTAAGCGAAGGCGCCTTTGATATCACGATCGGCGCCCTTTCTGATTTATGGGATATCCCAAACAACCAGAGCACGGTTCCCGCCCAGGCGGACATTGCACGCGCCCTTGCCACAGTCGGCTATGAGCAGATCGAAATCAGCGGCAACACCGTCACACTGGAAAACCCCGATGCGATGCTCGACCTCGGCGGCATTGCCAAGGGCTACGCAGCGGACCAGATGAAGGCATACCTAAACGAAAACGGCGTCCACGAAGGCTTTATCAATCTCGGCGGCAACGTGCTCACCCTCGGTGAAAAAAAGAAAGGACCTTACCGCATCGGCATCCAGAAGCCCTTCGACGAGGGAGGCGCCACCATCACAACTGTGGAAATCTCTGACCAGAGCGTCGTGACCTCCGGACGCTACGAGCGCTATTTTGAAAAGGATGGCCGCATTTACCACCATATCCTAAACCCCACCGACGGCTATCCATATGAGAGCGGACTAAACGGCGTAACGATCATCTCCGACTCCTCGATGGAGGGCGACGCGCTCAGCACAATCTGTTTTGCGCTCGGCATGGAAAAAGCGAAAGCACTGCTCTCCGCCATGCCGAACGTCGATGCAGTCTTTATCGACGAGAACAACCGGCTCCACTATATGGACAACTGATGGTTCAGATTCCATTGGCTGCGATCTTCGTATTTTGTTTGGAAAAAATTCTCTTTATCAATATATCTGTACGGCAAGTACAATCTGGGGACAGGATCGGCTTGCTCTCTAGCTGTCTCTGTCAGGAAAAGGATTTACGAAAGATTCGGTTTTGCAGATTTCCAGTGAGATAAAAAAACGTCAGCAGTCAGTGGCGGAATTGGCTCAAAAGACAAGGTTTTGTGTGAAGTTTGAGACAGCCGCAAGGGCTTTAAGAAATATCAATTATAATGAATCCAGGAAAATAATGGACAATTTTATTCAGGCAATGGAAAAGGCAAATTGTTTTCCTGTTGTTTGCCGGATGTTAATCAGGCTGTCGCCCATTCTTACTCTGACGTTCTTATTTTCTGCTTTGCTTAGAGTTCACAGGCATTTGACAATGCAGGCGTATCGCTACACATTCCGCTCTTTTCTCGTGAGCACGTCCTGCACATAACTCCCGATTTTCGTGATGCAAAGAAGCGTCGCAACGAGAAAGGCTCCCGGAATGAGCACAATCCACCACGCGCCCGTAAACATCGCGCTCTGCGCCAGCGAGAGCATGCTGCCCCACGAGACGATCTCCAGCGGCAGGCCCAGACCAAGAAAGCTAAGCGTCGATTCCGCGGCAATGGCGTTTCGGATATTCATGATGACCATGAATAAAATCGACGCGAGCAAATTCGGCAGCAGATGCCGCCGCAAAATGTGAAAAAATCCGCCTCCCATGCACCGGGACGCGATCACAAACTCGCTGCTCCTGAGCCTTTGTACCTCTGTGCGCACAACCTTTGCTATGCCGCACCAGCCCGTAGCACCGATCACAACGGCGATCGTAAACGCGTTCTGCTCCCCTGCGGCCGCCTGCAAAAAAACGATAAGAAGGAGCGTGGGCACGCTCAGAAAAATTTCCACAAACCGCATCAGCGCAAGGTCAAGCCACCCCGGCGCGAAACCGCATAACGCTCCGAGCACGACGCCAATCGCCGTCGAGAGAAGCGTTGACACGCAGCCGATCAGCAGCGATATTCGTCCTCCGTACCAGATCATCGAAAACAGGTCGCGCCCCAGCGCATCCGTCCCGAACAAAAATTCCCCGCCCGGCGCACGTTCGCTGTCCGCCAGATCCATAAAAGCCGGATCCTTCGTCATGAAAAACTCACAGCACACACAGCCCGCAACAATCAGTGCAAGCAGCACGGCCGCCGCCCACGGCTTTTTTTTCTGCCTTCCGTTCAAACGCTCACCTCCTCACAGCCGTCCTGTCCCGTTATCCGCCCCATCCCTGCATTGATTCCCGACCGGTTCCCGCTGCCGTTACCCTCGGATCAAACCGCTCCCCGACGGCCTGCCCGATGCGGCTGCTGAAAATGACGACGATGCCGGAGAGCAGGGCAAGCACCATCAAAAGATTGTAATCCTTGTAGCGCGCGCTCTCATAGACAAGCGTTCCGATGCCCGGATAGGAAAACACGGTCTCCACGATGTATGTTCCGCCCAGCACATGCGGTACCGAAATCGCCATGATTCCAAGATACGTCGGCAGAACATTTTTCAGACAATGCCCAAGCAAAACCGCGCGTCTGTCCAGTCCCTTCGCCCGCACGAGCAGAACATAATCTGCGCGCATCTCCTCTAAGAGACGGTTGCGCACCAGATACGCATAGTACCAGAGATGCCCTAAAATCACGGCGCACAGCGGTAAGATCAGGTGCAGCAGCCGATCCGAAAACCCGCCCCCTTCGCCAAGCGTATACGCACCGCTGCTTGGAAGCAGGCGCAGGCTGACAGAAAAAATAAAAATGAGCAGCAGCGAGAGCCAGAACTCCGGGATCACACTCACGGCCGTTCCGAGCATGCAGATGACACGATCCGCAAAGCAGTCCGCACAGTATGCGCAAAAAAAACCCAACAGCAGAGCGAGCACAAACAGGCAGACAAAGCCAAGCCCGCCGAGGAGGAGCGTATTACCCACACGCGCTCCGATCACCTCCATCACATCTTGTTTATATTTATAGGAGATTCCAAAATCCCCCTGCACGGCATGCCCCAGCCATTTCCCATACTGCATGGCAAGCGGTTCATTCAGCCCGAGGCGCTCCATTGCTTTCTCCCGCTCCTCCACGCTCATCTTTTCCACGCGCGTACCGTAATAGGACGCCAGCGGGTCGCCCGGCGCAAGACGGGCAATGCAAAACACAAGCACAGACAGTATAAAGATGCTCGCAGTAAAAGAGAGCAGCTTTTTTCCGTAAAAAATAAATCTCCGTTTCAACCCGTTCCTCCCAGCGTAACATTTTTTACATTGCTGCATTTCATCCCATCCGCCACCGCATCCCGCCTCATGCCTCTCGAATTCATCCGCTGTTTTCCGCTCTCCCATTGTTCACCAGAGCTTTGGCATCGCATCCAACAGCCGCTTCGTATATGGATGCTTCGGAGCCGCAAACAGCTCTTTCGTCTTTGCAACCTCCACAAGCCTTCCCTGATGCATCACGCCGACGCGGTCGCACAGCAGCCGCACCATCGCAAGGTCATGCGCGATCAGCAGAAACGTAAAACCGTGCTCCTTTTGCAGGTGCATAAAAAGCTCCGCGAGCGCGGCCTGCGTCATCACGTCGAGGGCCGCAAACGGCTCGTCTGCCACGAGAAGCTGCGGCTCCATCGAAAGCGCCCGCGCGATAGCCACCCGCTGGCGCTGCCCGCCGGATAGCTTTGCCGGATAGCGCTCCATATAATCTGCGGAAAGCCCCACATACTTTAACTGAAACGCGGCCTCCTCATACAAAGCGCCCCGTTTTGTCGCCATACGGTGCAGGCGCATCGGCTCCGCAATGATATCCTTTACCTTCATCCGCTGGTTGAGGCTTGAAGCGCTGTCCTGAAAGATCAGCTGACGTACCGCCTGCAGACGTTTTTTTTCTGCGTGCGTCCCGCCCCTCCCAGAAACCAAGCGCCCCTCGTACAGCACATCGCCAGCGTCGGGACGATACACGTTCATGATAAGCCGGGCCAACGTCGATTTTCCGGAGCCGGACTCGCCCACCAGGCCGAAAAGCTCACCCTTTCGAATCGCAAGCGACACGTCGTCCACCGCACGTACGCATGTCTTTTTGTCGACCAAAAACTGCTTTGTCAGATGCGCCAGCTCAAGCAGCACTTCCCCGTCCACGGCTGCCGGCTCTTTTTTTCGCAGCCGCTCGGGCATCGCCGCCAACAGCCTTTTCGTGTACGGATGCCAAGGCGTCTCAAAGATCTCCCTGACACTCCCGCACTCCGCGATCGCTCCCGCATGCATAACTGCGACCTTTTTGGCCATCTGTGCCGCCACCCGCAGATCGTGCGTCACAAACAGAATCGCCATGTGATAGCTTTTCTGCAAGCGCCTCAACAGAGCGAGCATATCCGCCTGAACCGTCACATCCAGCGCGGTTGTCGGCTCGTCCGCCAGCAAAATTTGCGGGCGTGCCGCCAGCGCGATGGCGAGCACCGCGCGCTGACGCATGCCGCCTGAAAAATGATACGGGTACAGCTCCTTACGTCTTTCTGCATCTGCAATGCCGACAAGCTCCATCAGCTCGCACACGCGCGCATGAACGTCTCTTTTGGATAGCCCCCGCTCATGCAGGCGAACTGCCTCTCCGATCTGCGCCCCCACCGTCATCGCCGGGTTCAGCGCCGTCATCGGGTCCTGAAACACCATGGAGACAACGCGCCCCCGCAGGCACCGCATCTCCCGCTCTCCAAGGCGGGTAATATCCACGCCGTTCACATAGATGCTGCCGGAGGTGATGCGCGCCGCAGGCGGCAGCAGCTTCATCACGGACTTGCACAGCATACTTTTCCCGCAGCCGGACTCGCCGACCAGAGCCAGCGTCTCGCCGTCCGAAAGCGACAGCGAGACGTCGTTGAGCACGGGCTCGCCGCGGGCACCGCCGTCAAAGGTGACGGTCAGATGTTCCAATCTCAATCGTTCGTTCATAAACCCTGCCTGTCATGCGTAACCGTTCAGCCCGTACTGCCGAATCGTTACTGTGAAAACTCCCACTCTGTCACATTCCAGAAAATACCGACGCCGTGGTGCCCCATAACCGTATGCCCGTCGATGCCCGAAAGTTCCGCCTTCGCCACATAATCCGCATCGATGTAGCAGATAAACGCAAACGGAGGGTCGTCCGCAAGCGCCCTCTGAAAGCTCGCATACGCCTCTTTTCGCACCGACTCATCGTCACTCTCCCGCGCCTGCCGCAAATATGTATCCACCGCTTCGTTGGAATAGCTGCTGTAATTGGCACCCTTGTTTGTCCCAAACACCTTATACGTGTGGTCGTCCGCGTCAAAAGGACTGCCCCAGCCGATCAGATACGCCTCCTGCGCGCCCCAGTCGATCTGCGCCGGAACGTCCACCCGCACATCCATACCGATTTCCCTCAGCTGCTGCGCCGCAACCTGCGCCATATCCAGCCGCACCTGATCGCCCGCGCCCACGCTGATCGTAAAGCCGACCTTCTCGCCGCCGCGGTAGTAAAACCCGTCCGATTCCTGCACGCAGCCCGCCTGTTCCAGCACGTTCCGCGCATTTTCCGGGCTGTAATCGTAGTGCTCGACATCTGCATAATCATACGGATTGCGCTGCAGGGGACCATAGGCGCTCATGCCCTGCCCAAGCAGCACGGTCTCAACGATCGCCTCCCGGTCAATTCCGTAGCAAACCGCCGGGATGAGATCGCGATTTTTCTGCCAATAAGCATTGGCAAAATTAAACATAATTCCACGATAATCTGATGTCGTCATCTCATACACGCGGTACGCCTCATCATCCGTGAAATTTGCCGCATCCCTCGGCGCAAGCTGCGCCAGATCCAGCTCTCCCGTCCGCATCTGAAGCGCCCGCGCGTTATCGTCCGGCACGATCTTAAAGATGATCCGCTCCAGCTTCGCCGCACCCTTAAAGTAATCCTCGTTTCTCTCAAGCGTGATCGCCGCGCCCGTATCCCACGACGCGAGCCTGTAGGGTCCCGTGCCCACCGGACTTCGGAAAAAATCGCTTGTTTGCATGTCCTCGCCCTCTAAAAGATGACGCGGCAGAACCGGCATCGACATGTAATGAGTAAACGCTGCGTTCGGCATGCTGAGCCGAAACGAAATGGTCTGCTTATCAACGACCGTGATCTCCTCCACATCCTCGAAATCCGCCGCGTTCTCAGAAGCGTTTTCCGGGTCCATGACCGCCTCGATCGTAAACTGCACGTCGTCCGCCGTAAAAGGCTCCCCGTCGTGCCACGACACGCCGTCACGCAGATAAAACGTGTATGTGTATGTATCCGCGTCGTAATCCCATCGCTCGGCAAGCGCCGGTACGACCTCATTGTCCCCGTCATGCGCCGTCAGACCGTCAAAAATCAGGAGATTGATTTCCCCGTGCTCATCCAGCGCAGGATTGATGCGCGTGTAATCGCCGCTGCCGTAAATGAGCGTCGTCGGCGCACCTTCTCCCTTATCATCCTTCCGATCTGCGCCGGCCTTCTGCCCGTCTGCCGTTGGCGCACCCTCTCCGGCGTTTCCTCCGCCACACCCCGCAAGCACCGCCAGCATCGCAGCCGCCAGCAGAAACGCTAACATTTTTTCCTTCATTGAGTCATCTTCTCCTGTCATTTTTTCTGCATAATCCTCAAAAACAAAAAAATTTTAACAAACGCTCCGTGCGGCTGCAAGCCCCCTATGGGGTCATGAATAAATAACCATACCCGTGCCAAACTGCCAATTACTTATATATTTGATGTATGACTACGGCGGTTAAATGTCAATGAATTTTACGCAGAATCATGTTTCATCTGCAAGGAGGAAGAAGGCGGCGCAGCGGGGCTGCGTCAACGGATGACAACGCAGCAGATGGAAATTCAGGCAAGTCATTAGACGAAATATGAACATGTCAGTACACTCGTATATCCGGCTGTCTGCACCCCTTATCTGATGAAATTCGTAAATGTTACATCTTCGTACGCAGGCTTGGCAATTCCTTCGTTTTCAGCAGCTTCCCCAGCTTTCAGCAGATATGCCATGTTTGCGCCGAGCGT
>CASCGD010000020.1 GCA_949132985.1 uncultured Lachnospiraceae bacterium | reverse complement strand
CATTTTCATTACGTTTTGTGCCTGAGCGAAGCGAAAGGAATGGATATAAATATGTCAGAAGCAATCAATCAGTTTTTGAAGATGGTAAAAGAATCGGATAACATCGTATTTTTTGGTGGGGCAGGAGTGAGCACTGAGAGCGGCATTCCGGATTTCCGGAGTGTGGACGGCCTCTATCACCAGACCTATGATTATCCGCCGGAGACGATTTTAAGCCATTCCTTTTATATGGCAAAGACGGAGGAATTTTATCGGTTTTATCGGGATAAGATGCTGTGTCTGGACGTAAAGCCGAACGTGACACACGAGATGCTGGCAAAGCTGGAAGAGGCAGGGAAGTTAAAGGCTATTGTGACTCAGAATATTGACGGGCTGCATCAGGCGGCAGGTTCCAAACGTATCATGGAGCTGCACGGAAGTGTTCATCGAAACTATTGTCAGCGCTGCGGCAAGCTTTTTGATGCCCGTTATATTTTAGAATCGTCCGATCCGATACCGGTCTGTGATGCGTGCGGCGGAAAAATCAAGCCGGATGTGGTGCTCTATGAAGAGGGACTTGACACACAGACCATGCAGGATGCGGTTTACTACATCAGCCATGCGGACATGCTCATCATCGGTGGAACATCTCTTGCCGTTTATCCGGCAGCAGGTCTTATCGATTATTACCGGGGCAAAAAGCTGGTGCTCATCAACAAATCCGCCACACCGATGGACGGACGCGCAGACCTTGTAATTCAGGCGGGATTGGGTGAGGTGTTTGGAAAGATAGAACTGTAAGAGAGGGCATATGGAGTATAAGGTAGGAGATATCGTAACATTAAAAAAAGGGCACCCCTGTGGGAGCCGCGACTGGAAAATTCTGCGTGTCGGTGCGGACTTCCGGCTGGAGTGTATGGGCTGCGGGCATCAGGTGATGATGGCCCGCAGATTGGTGGAAAAGAATATGAGGGGGCTGAAATAATTTTACAAGTCTCTCATTTTCTTTATATAGTCGAGGGCATCTATTTGGAACATTTTTCCGCTCTGCCCTCATATTTTTTTACAATATATTTTTTGCAGATCATATTCCCTCATAGTTTATGATTTCTTTTTTTATCTTTTCACAGATAGTTACCATAAAACGCTTTTGTTTTTCTGTACATCCAGCAAGTATAGATTTTTCTTCCTTTCCGAAAGCATGCCGTTCCACTTTTTGTACATCGATCAGCAAATCATCGGTGGTGGTGTCCAACGCATGGGCAAGTTTCAGAATGGTTTTCAAACTTGGGTGTTTTTTTCCAGATTCAATTCGGCAGAGATAATCCGGTGCAATTTCAGCTTTTTCAGACAGCTTTTCCTGTGTCCAGAGCTTTTGCGTGCGCAACTTTCTAATGCGCAGGCCGATAGCGGTGTAATCAATTTCCATACAAATACCTCCTGTAAATTATTTGGCCTGACGGTCAATTTTTTTGACCATCAGTACATGGAATTGTTAAGTGTTCTTTTATAAAATTATCATAGAGTGTACTTTTAGAAATCCTGAATATGCGGATATGGGACTTGGAGCGAGGGAGGTATTGGTCATGGGGGAAACAAAATTTTCCGGCAGCGGTGCCGATTCGAAAAAATCTGCGGTGAGACTGCGCTACCAGGGGATAGATCCTGATTTACTGGAAGTAATTCCGGCAAAGTCGGTAGAAGATTTATATGACGACAATGTGTACAGAAGAGTGGCAGTTTATGCCCGCGTTTCTACCGATGATCCGCGTCAGACATCTTCGTATGAGCTGCAGAAAAATTACTATGAAGATTATGTAAAACATCATCGGAACTGGGAACTGGTTCATATTTATGCGGATGAAGGCATTAGCGGAACATCACGGCAGCACAGGGATTCTTTTAACCAGATGATTGATGACTGCGCGGCAGGCAAGATTGATATCATTATTACAAAAAATGTTGCCCGATTTGCCCGGTATATCGTGGACTGCATCGGTATTGTAAACGAACTGAAGCATCGGGTTCCTCCGATAGGCGTGCTCTTTGAAAATGAACAGATTTATACGTTGAATCCACAGTCAGAGATGAGCCTGTCTTTTATTGCGGCCATGGCACAGGAGGAATCTCATATAAAAAGTTCCAGTATGAATGCGTCCTACGAAATGCGTTTTTCACACGGGATTTTTATGACGCCGCCCCTGTTGGGCTACGACCTGGATGAAAAGGGTGAACTGGTTATTAACGAGGAAGAGGCAAAGACTGTCCGGCTTATTTTTTTTATGTATCTGTACGGATATTCTACGCAGCAAATTTCGGATGCGCTGACAAAACTGAAACGCCAGACAAAGAGAGGGAAAACGGAGTGGAGCAGCGGTTCTGTGCTGGGAATTTTACAGAACGAGCGACATTGCGGAGAGATTTTGGCACGCAAAACCTATACGCCCAATTATCTTGACCATAAGGCACGTAAGAATTGCGGTGAACGTAATCAGTATAGGCAGACAGGACACCATGAAGCAATTATTGCGCCGAAGGACTTTGTCGCAGTACAAAGAAAGATAAGCAATGCGAAATATGGCGCAAACGGTATTCCGGAGCTGCATGTGATATGGAAGGGAGCGTTTAAAGGTTTTGTTATCATTAATCCGAGATGGGCATCCTTTAAGGCCGATGACTATCGAATTGCTTCAAAAGAGGCAGTAAGCGGAGATCATGATTTTTCTGATGATATTACAGTCAGTCTCCAAAGCGGCGATCCGGATTTTCGCGGCTATGAAATTGCCCGGACAGAATTTTTTAATTCCTCTTCAAAAATCAGTGTGTCGATTTCTATAGACGGTATGAGATTTGGAATGGATGCATTGCAAAAGCTGGATTATGTTCCATTTGTGGAGCTGCTGGTTCATCCGCAGCTGCATCAACTGGCTGTCCGCCCCAGTAAAAAAGAAATCCGAACTTCCGTTAAGTGGTCAACTGCCGCAAATGAGACGTTTCATCCCAAAATTATTACCGGAGCTGCATTTTTGCCAACACTGTTTGAATTGTTCGGATGGAATACAGGCTACCGCTATCGAATTACAGGGCTGCGCCGTAAGAAAGACGGTGAGACAGTTTTGCTGTTTAATCTGGACGAAGCAGAGATTTTGATATCGGCGGAAAAAATTAAAAAATTCTGTGAGGACCACAATCTTTCTGAATTGGAATTTATGCCTGCGAATCTGTCCGGTTATCGTGGAAAGGTGGTTGCCTATCCGCTGCATTGGGCGCAGAGCTTTGGCAGCGAGTTTTATCAGAATATGCAGGCTTCTGTCAGCAGTGGTATAGATCGTGCGGGTTTATGGGATGTGACCAGCCTGGGAAACCCATATTACGGTAAGGAACCGCAGCCATGCTCAAAAGAACATATTGAAGAAAATTTGAAACAGCTTTTGGCGGAACTGCAAAAGGAGGAATAGCTCATGGAAGCAGAAGAGAAGACGGTATGGGAAGAATCATTTAGTTATGATGGATATCAGGTTGTCCGCGGAGAATTTTTTGCCCATACATTTGAGCCTTCTATCACGTTCAACGATAGCAGGGTATATGTAAATATGGCCTGCTTAAAGCAGATGCCTATGGTAGATTATATTCAGATTTTAATCAATCAGCAGACTAAAAAACTGGTGGTACGTCCCTGCGGGGAGGATGAAAAAGATTCCTTTCGGTGGTGCAGTCATACAGGGAAACGAAAGCCAAAGCAAATTATTTGCCGGATTTTTTACGCAAAACTGGTGGAAATGATGCACTGGAATCCGACCTATCGGTATAAGCTTCTGGGCAAACTGATTAAGACAACCAGCGAGCAGCTCTATGTTTTTGATTTGAAAGCGACAGAGGTGTACCAACGTGTCCGTCAGGAGGAAGGAAAAACCAGAAATACCCGCACGCCAATTTTTCCTTCAGAGTGGCAAAATCAGTTTGGCCTTCCGGTAGAAGAGCATCGCAGACAGTTACAGATCAACATTTTTGACGGCTATACGGTTTTTGGAATTAAAGATGAGGATACCGGGAAGAGAGGAGGCAATAAATGAAAAATGTTCCGGTGATTGTTATTGACAGCAAAAGCGGCCGGATCCGAATTCATAGGAACACGCTCCATTTACTCGGAGATCCGGAATACATTCAGCTTCTGATAAATCCAAAACGGCTTACACTTGCCATCTTGCCATGTAAGGAGCAGAATACGGCGAATGTGGTACGCTGGGATCGAATTGCGGAAAGCAAATCCTGCGAGCTATACAGCAAATTTCTGATTCACCAGCTTGGCAGTATTTGTCCAAACTGGAAAACGGACGGAAAGTACCGATTGTATGGATCCTGTATTTCAGAAGAACCCCTGATACAATTTGATATGTCTTTTGCTGAGGAAGTGGGAAAGGAAATAGTGCTATGACAGAGGCGCGGTATACTTTGAAAATTGATCCGGAATTTCGCCGCCTGGTTTTTCCTTATAGCCATGAGGAATATGATAAATTAGAGCAGAAAATGATACGGGTTGGCTGTAAAGAGCCTGTTTTAGTCTGGTATGGCCATATAATCCAGGCATTTGAGCAATATGAAATCTGTATGGCCCACAAGATTCCGTTTAAAATTAAGAATATTAATTTCCGTGCCAGGGAGGAGGCGATATCAATTATCTGCCGGGAAGAATTGCTTGCAAGACAACTGCCGAAGAATCAGAGACGGTATCTGATTGGAAAACAATACAACGCGGATACGATTATTGAAGCTCATAACGCTGCAGGCACAGACCAGTTTAAGGAGCGGAGCCGGAGGGATTTGTTTAAAGGCAAGAAATTTTATGAAAACAGTGCATGTAAAATAAGGGAGCGGATTGCCGGGGACTATCATGTGAATGTATGCTCTGTGATACGGTATTCGGCCTTTGCACAGGCCATCGATTACATTGCCGCTATAAGATCAGAAGCAGCAAATCAGATACTCTCGGGAAAAATGAAGATTACCATGGAGACGGTTATGGATTGCTATGGAAAAAATGAGGACGAGGTAGCACAACTTCTCCTTATGTCAGGAGAAAGGAAAAGTATGAAAAAGCCTTCCGCTGCAGAAAAGAAAATTGCAAAAGCCACGACTATCAAGGATATGCCGGTTTTTGACCCGGATGCCGAAATCAATAGTCTTGCGCTCACAATTCCATCCTGGATCAGTTTCATCAATCGGACAAGGACAACCGCAAATTTTTCGCTGTTGACGCTAAAAGGGAGGAACCAGTTGGAACAGGAGCTGGAGCAGTTACAGGAAACGACAGAGGCGATGATTTATGCTTTGAAGGAGGTGCGTTGAGAATGGAAGTAAATCCTTATGTGCCGGATGTTCATTTTGAACAGATTCCAATTAAAAATTTAGTTTCCAGTCAGGATTATCAGCGGCATCTCTCCAGAGATCACATCCAAAAGGCAGCAAAACATTTTAATCTGTGCCAGATCAACCCGGTAAAGGTCAGTCGTCGCCATGGGATAAATTATGTATTTAACGGACAGCATACCATCGAGATTGTAGCACTTGTTTCAGGCTCACGTGATACTCCGGTATGGTGCATGGTTTATGATGAATTAGAATATGAGGAAGAAGCGGATATATTTGCAAACCAGCAAAGATTTGTCAAAAAATTGCTGCCTTATGAGATTTTTATGGCAAACATCGAAGCCGGAAATGACGACCAGCTCATTATTAAGGCATTGGTGGAATCCTTCGATTTACGTATAGGCGGGAAAAACAGGCCGGGTTGCATTTGCTGTGTCGCGACGCTGGAAGACATATATCATAAATATGGTTATGAAATTTTAGAGCGCAGCCTGCGTTTGTGTGTCGCTACATGGGAGGGCGATGTGGATTCGATGACAAGCAATATGATCCGGGGCGTATCACATTTGATTGTCGCCTATGAGGATCTGCTGAAAGAGGATATGTTTGTAGAAAAAGTAGGCCGTTTTTCACCCAGGGAGATCAGCCGCATAGCCAGAGAACGAAAGGCCGGTTCCGTGGGGTATGCAGAAGCTATGCTGACGCTTTACAATAAAAAAAGCAGCTCTAAGAGCACTTTAAGGTGGGCCAGACTTTATGAGAAAAAGTAGGTTACTGGTCACGGAGTGAACAGTAACAAAAGTAGCTGCTGAGGTAATTTATTTTCTCTAAAGATCTTGCATATTTCTCCAATCCATGCTAAAATACATATCCGTGAACTATGATTCCTTGCTCATTCCAAAGAACCGTGACGTGAATGGGCCAGAGACCAAAAGGAGGTAAAAACGATGCACAAATATGAATTAGCACTCGTTGTGAATGCCAGAATCGAAGACGATGCCAGAATCGCCGTTGTTGAGAAGGCGAAGGAGTATGTGACCCGTGCGGGCGGTACGATTACTGACGTCGAGGATTGGGGCAAGAAGAAGTTAGCTTATGATATCCAGAAGATGGGCGAAGGCTTCTACTACTTCATTCACTTTGATGCAGAGACAACTGCACCGGCAGAGCTTGAGAGACATGTCCGCATCATGGACAACGTTCTTCGTTTCTTGTGTGTAAGAACTGACGAGAAATAGAATAGGAGAACCGAATGAATAAGGTTATTTTAATGGGTCGGTTGACCCGTGACCCCGAGGTGCGTTATTCTCAGGGGGAGAATGCAACTGCTGTTGCCCGTTATACATTAGCGGTGGATCGCCGATTCAGCCGTAATAACGCAAACGGCGATCAGCAGACCGCCGATTTTATCCAGTGTGTGGCCTTCGGCCGAAGCGGTGAGTTTGCAGAAAAGTATTTCCGCAAGGGTTTAAAAGTAGTTGTGACCGGCAGAATCCAGACCGGCTCCTATACCAACCGGGACGGACAGAAGGTCTATACGACCGATGTTGTTGTGGAGGATCAGGAGTTTGCCGAGAGTAAAAATGCCAGCCAGCAGAACAATAACGGCGGCGGGTATGTTCCGGCTGAGCGGCCGTCACCGATGGACGCGGGCGACGGTTTTATGAACATCCCGGACGGTATTGACGAAGAACTGCCGTTTAATTAGAGACTAAAACAGGAGGTAGAGAGCTATGCCTTATAATAA
This sequence comes from uncultured Lachnospiraceae bacterium, assembly GCA_949132985.1. GTDB lineage: Bacteria > Bacillota > Clostridia > Lachnospirales > Lachnospiraceae > W0P33-017. Next base: position 28,566 of record CASCGD010000020.1, on the reverse strand, counting down.
GAGTGACAGAGACGGCGCTCCCGCAAAGAGACGCCCGATGCACAGAAGAAAAAAGGTTTGTGTATTCTGTGGAAAAGACAATGTAATCGACTACAAGGATACAAATAAGTTAAAGAGATATATCTCTGAAAGAGGTAAGATTCTTCCCAGGAGAATTACCGGAAACTGCGCAAAGCATCAGCGTGCGCTGACCGTTGCCATCAAGCGGGCACGTCATGTGGCATTGATGCCTTACGTTCAGGATTAACAGGTTAAGGAAAAGCCCGGCGGACTTCGGTTCGTCGGGCTTTTTATGCGCAGGGGCGCATAAGGAAATTTACTGCTGACCAGCATGCACTGCGCGAATCAGGCAGGAAGAAAATCTCTCCTGCCTGATTCGCAGGGACATTTCAATCGGCGGCAGCCGGACGTTTAGCGCTCCATATTCGCAAACTTTGTATATTCCGGCAGCCATACCAGATTAACTGTCCCGATGGGGCCGTTTCTCTGCTTGGCGATGATAATCTCGGCAATCCCCTTGTCTTCCGTATCTTTGTTGTAGTAATCGTCGCGATAGATGAACATCACAACGTCAGCGTCCTGCTCAATAGCGCCGGATTCGCGCAGGTCAGAGAGCATCGGCCGGTGGTCCGGGCGCTGCTCCACGGCGCGGGATAGCTGTGAAAGGGCGATAACGGGCACGTTCAACTCACGGGCGAGACCTTTTAGAGCGCGGGAGATATCGGAGATCTCCTGCTGTCTGGAATCGGAAGCCCGGCTGCTGCTGCCGCTCATGAGCTGTAAGTAATCAATGATAATGAGCTTTAAATCGTGCTCGAGCTTGTACTTGCGGCACTTGCTGCGAAGCTCAGGAATGGAAATACCAGGCGTGTCGTCAATGATTAGCTTTGACTTCCCGACTGTGCCTGCGCCCTCGATAAGCTTTTCCCAGTCGGTGTCCGAGAGATTTCCGGAACGCAGCTTTTGGGCGTCCACCCTCGATTCAAGGGAAAAGAGACGGTTTACCAGCTGCTCTTTTGACATCTCCAAACTGAAAATTGCGGTGCAAAAATCGCTGTGGAATGCGACATACTGTGCGATGTTTAGCACGAATGCAGTTTTACCCATAGAGGGGCGCGCAGCGATCAACACCAGGTCGGAGGGCTGCAGGCCTGCCGTCTTATAGTCCAGATCCAAAAAACCGGTGGCGACTCCGGTGACGTTTCCCTGTGTCTTTGATGCTTTTTCAATGCGGTCAAGAGCGTTTAATACAACCTGCTTGATGGGAACAAAGTCGTCGCCGGTGTTGTTTTGAAGCAGATCGAAAATTTTTTTCTCGGTTTGTTCCAATAAGACGTCGACAGCCTCCACACCCTGATAGCAGTCGTTTGCAATTCCTTCAGTGATGCGGATCATGCGTCGCAGCAGGGATTTGTCCCGAATGATCTGCGCGTAATATTTTGCATTGGCGGAGGTGGGAAGCGCGTCATAGAGCTCCCTCACATATTCAAGGGAGCTGATTTCCGGCGGAGCATTTTTTTCCCGCAGCTTGTTTTGGAGTGTAATCAGGTCAACCGGCTCGCGGTTGTTCAACAGCTCCACCATTGCCTCAAAGAGCAGCCCGTATTGCTGATGATAAAAGTCTTCCTTGATGAGCAACTCGGAGGCGGTCAGAATTGCGTCCCGGTCCATAATCATGGAACCGATGAGAGATTGCTCCGCCTCCAGAGAATTTGGCATCGTGCGCTTGATGAGCGCTTCTTCTTCCGGCATAGCCTTTTACTCCTCTGACACGTGTACCGTAAAATTTCCGACTACCTGGGGATGCAGCTTGATCTGCACTTCGTAGGTGCCCAGTGCCTTAATCGGGTCCTTTAAGATAATCTTTTTCTTGTCGAGTTCCAGGCCAAGCTGTTTTCTTGCGGCTTCCGCAATTTCTTTTGTGGAGATGGAGCCAAAGGTTCTGCCCCCCTCGCCGGATTTCATAGTCAGCTCGATCTTTTTGTTTTCGAGATCTTTTGCCAGTGCCTCTGCAGCCGCAAGATTTTCCTGGGCGACTTTTTCGGCGTGTCGGTTTTGAAGCTTTAAGTCGTTTAGATTTTTGCCTGTGGCTTCCACCCCGAGCTTTTTCGGCAGGATCATATTTCTGGCATAGCCGTCGCTCACCGTTACGATTTCACCTTTTTTTCCTAAAGATTTCACATCCTCTAATAAAATGACTTTCATACTTTAATATCTCCTTCCTCAATCATTTTGTCTATGGTCTGCTGAAGCATACGCTTCACCTCAGCAATCGAATAATGTTCTAACTGCGCTCCTGCAATGGTCAGATGGCCGCCGCCGCCTAAAGGCTCCATAATGAGCTGTACGTTGATCTCGTCGATGGAGCGCGAGCTGATATAAACCTTGCCATTATATTCTGTCAGGACAAAGGATGCCTTGATGCCCGTAATGTTCAAAAGCTCGTTAGCCGCCTGTGCACCCACAATGGTGGGGCTTTCGATATTGTCACTTGGGCAGATTGATATGGCAAATGCGTCGCGGTAAACTTCCGCATGGCGAACAACTTCCGCCCGTGCCTTGTAATCACTCATGTCGTTGCGCAGCAGTTTACGAACTCGTGTGACCTCGGCACCGCAGCGCTTTAAATATGCCGCTGCCTCAAAGGTACGCACACCGGTTTTGGCCATAAAGTTGTTTGTGTCAATTAAAATGCCTGCGTAGATGCTGTCTGCTTCCTGAGGGGCCAGCTTGATACTCTCCGTAAAATACTGCAGAACCTCAGCAACCATCTCACATGCGGAGGATGCATAAGGCTCAATATAGGAGAGAGCAGGATTCTCGATCACGTCATTTGTCTGTCTATGATGATCAAAAACGACAATATTTTTTGTCATCTTTAATATTTCTGGACATTCTGTATTGTTTGGCCGGTTAGTATCGACAACCATGACAACGGTGTTTGGGGTACAGACCTCGATTGCCTGCTCGCGGGTTAGAAAGATATCTGCAGAATATCCTTCTGCTTCGGTAAAGCGTTCTCTGAAGGGGCGCAGGGTGGAGCTGACAGTGTTTAACACGATCTGCACCTTTTTGTCTAAGGTTCGTGCCGCGCAGTAGATGCCGATGGCGGCACCGAAGGAATCCATGTCGCTGATTTGGTGTCCCATGACGATAACCCGTTCCTTGCTCTCAATGATACCGCGCAGGGCATGTGCTTTTACGCGGGCCTTGACGCGTGTGTTTTTTTCCACCTGCTGTGCCTTTCCGCCAAAATAAGTGACCTTTTCGCCTTCGCGCAAAACAACCTGATCACCGCCGCGGCCCAGTGCCAGATCAATAGCCATGCGGGAATACTCGTTGTTTTGTGCGTAGGTGCTGCCGGTGTTGCCAATGCCGATGCTCAAGGTTACGACCATGGTGTTTCCGACCTTGACGGTTTTTACATCGTCGAGAACGCTGAACTTATCCTCCCGCAGGTCCTGCAGGTATTTCTGACGAAATACAACAAAATATTTATCCTTTTCCGTTTTGCGCACGAGTGCATCCACCTTGGAGAAGTAGGCATTTACCTTCCGGTCAATGAGGGCTACGAGAAGGGAGCGTTTGACATCCTCGATGCTCTCTAAAGCTTCGTCGTAGTTATCGATATAGATCTGGGCAACTACCATCTTCTGATCTTCGTTTTCCTGAATAAAAAAGTTCAGCCTGCTTTCGTCAAAGAAATAGACGGCAGTGAGATAATTGTGATCGTTGTCGGTTTCAATGGTCTGCATATCCCCTGAGGTGCTGTTAAAATAGATCCGGCTCATCGATACACGCAGATATTTATCTTCGAGCATCAGATTCAAATCAAGAGATTCATTGGCCTGCAGCAATTCCTTTGTGATGGAAGGAAAGAGTGAAGCAATGGATTTGTGGTAGGTTTTGTCCTTTCCGGTCATCTCCTGAAACTGGCTGTTGCTCCACCAGATTTTGCCATTGCTGTCTAGCAGTGCATAGGCAATCTCAAATTCGTTGAGCAATTTTTTTTGTACGGTGCCATATTGTGTGGCAAAATTGATCAGCTCGTCTACAAGGATCGGCTGTGTCCGATAGTAGCCTATGATAACGATGATCGCGTAAACTGCGGTAAAACAGCTTATATATATCCCTGCATTTTTATTTACAAAGTAAGCTGAGAAGCTGAGCAACACCAAAACAGGAATGAGATACAGAGGCGCGCACAGGTAGCTGCGCAGTCTGCCTTTAAATTTAATTGAACGATTACTCATGAATCCTCCTCTAAAACGCAATTCAGTTCTCGGCATGAAGCCAGAATTTCTACCATTATAGCACACTCGGGAAATTTTTTCACGGCTTTTTTGAGAACTGTTACTACATTTTGAGCGGTTGCTGTATTGCTGCGTATTTGTCGAAACCTGCGGCGAAAAAAGATTGTACCTCTTTTTAAGGTTGTCTATAATGAAGACATAACAATGAAAAGGAGGTCGATTAGTTGGAACAGGTACGTTATATGATTTCTGATGCCGCTAATATCGTGGCAGTGGAATCTCATGTATTACGTTACTGGGAAGATGAGTTAGAGCTGACGGTGCCCCGCAATGAGCTGGGCCATCGCTACTATACACAGGAGAATGTAGACCAGTTCCTGCGCATCAAGGAGCTAAAGGAAGAAGGCTATCAGCTAAAGGCGATCAAGATCCTGTTACAGCAGGAGAAGCAGGATAAGCTACATAGTGACCTGTCTGCGGCAGTGGAACATATAGCGAAGCCCTTGCCGATAGCAAAATATGCACAACCCCAGCCAGAGCCTGCTGTGGAAAGGCAGGTACCGGAAAAAAGGCAGGCGGAAATAGCAGCAGGACCGCCGCAGATGACGCCGCAGGAGCGCATGGAGCAGTTTCAGGAACTGATGACACAAATTGTCCAAAATGCATTAAAGGACAATAATAAAGACTTAAGTAAAGATATTGGGACGGAAGTTGGAGACCGGGTTCTAAAGGAAATGAACTATCTGATGAGAGTGCAGGATGAACAGGAGGAGGAGCGGTTCAAGAAGCTCGACGAGGCGATCCGCAGCTATGGAAGGCGACGAAGGAAAATCGGCCGGCGGAAGAAGCAGGAAAAACCGGTGGTTAAAACAATGCCCAGTCTGGAGTAAAACAGAAAGTTAAACAAGGGGACCTGCGCATAAAAAGAGACTGCACACGGCAGTCTCTTTTTTTACCAAAATACGGTTATTAGCCCTCGCTGATAGCACCGGTAGGACATGTACCAGCGCATGTTCCGCAATCGATGCAGGTATCAGCTGCGATCTCATACTTTCCGTCGCCAGCAGAAATAGCTCCAACAGGGCATGCACCCTCGCAGGTACCACAAGAAACACAAGAATCATTGATAACGTAAGCCATTTTATTATCCTCCTTAATTTTCAAAAATGCTACTATAATGTAGCCCACGCTCCTATTTTATTACAAATGTGCACGAAAAACAAGTCCAAAATTGCGGATGGAATGTACAAATTTTGTACCAAAAATTAGTTGTGTATAACTAAGAATTTTATCAAATACTAGTCGATGCAAGTGTACAACAGATAATTTGGGATCGTTGTACTGGACAAGTCCATACAAAATGATTATAATAATAGCAGTTTTGCTATATTTCACACATGAAGGAGGAATAAAAGATGGCAGCAACAGTGACAAAGTCAACCATGATCGGCGAATTACTTGAGATAGATGAGAGTATTGCGCCGGTATTGCTTGGTATCGGCATGCATTGCCTTGGATGCCCCTCATCGCAGATGGAAACCATCGAGCAGGCGGCAATGGTACACGGCATTGAGCCGGACGCGCTGGTTGACCAGATTAACGAGTTTTTAAAGCACGAGAAATAAAGAACAGAAAGGAAGTCCTTTGCGGGTAAAAACGCAGAGGACTTCCTTTTTTTACACCTATACGATTTATGAAAAAGCTGTCAGGCGTTGAAGCGCGTCGTGTGCTGCAATGCATTTGAAGTGCTCATTAAAATATGCTTCAGCAGATTCAATGTAGTGGTTTTGGAAGGCGTATTCCGATAAAATATTGCATACTTTATTAAATTCAGCGGGGCTATGATCACTCTTGTGAAGTACAAGATAGTAGACCCGTTCCGATTCGTCCAAAAACAGGGAATTATCACCGGTATAAAAATGCCCTAATACGTGCGCAAGCCGGATAATGTACGACATCTCCCGGAAGGAGAACAGTTTTATGATATCGGAGGCAGCCTCTACGGGAGAGGCGATTTCACTTCCGGCGGCAGGCATCACATTGGCGGCGGTGTCCTTTAAAGGGACAAAGCCTGCACGCTCATCCGGGTGGGTGTCGGTATCGTTTGTGTGCAGTGAAGCAGCGGCTTCACCGATTTTACGGAACAGATCCAGGATGCTGTCTGCGCCCTCGAGCGTGGGGGCATCCGGATCGGTGTTTGCGTCGATCCCCGGAACATCATCCCCGTAGTCCGTAAAATTGGAGAAGCGGGTGTCTAATTCCTCAGGGTATTCCACTTTTGTCACATTCAGAATGATGGAGCCGCCGGAAAGGGGGATCGCCTCAATCATGAGGGGGATATCCTCGGCCTCAAAACCCAGCTCACAGGATGCCTGCTGCATCATGTCGCGGAAGAGCCGCTTTGCCTTGTCGGTGCCGTAGGCAAGCTCTGAGAGCTTTAAATGCCGGTCCGCCAGATCCTGGCCGGTGAGTGTGCAGCGTATCTGATTGTCGTTGATTCGTTCTATTTTCATAGTCTTCATTCCTTACCAATTATCAAATATTTGATCGAATAAACGCATTAAATGTAAAATCCGTTAGAAAGTACCAAAAGTATATAAAAATTTTTTCCGATCGTCAAGAGAGGGGACACCTCTTATGGGTGTAAAATTCTAAAAAAAGTATAAACTTTTCAAAAAGAGGTTGTCAAAGCCATCATCCGTGTGGTATAAGAGACTTGGAGATGCTTTTTTCACCGAACAATTTTATTATACAGAAAGTGCGGTGAGAATATGCAGCAACAAATTTTGTTTGGCAGATATGAAGTGACCGGGCTTTTAGGAGCTGGCGCCAACGGTCGGGTTTATCTGGCCAGACATCGGATTTTAGGACAGGATCGGGCGATTAAATGTATTCCCAAAACAGTGCCCGACGATTCAGGATTCCAATCGGAAGCAGAGCTTTTGAAATCTTTGAACCATCCCGCCATTCCCATCATCTATGATTTAGAGGAGGATGATGAGAATTACTATCTGATCGAAGAGTATGTGGCGGGTGAATCGCTGGAAGCCTATGTGCTTCATCAGACAACTATTCCCCTGGATTTTGTATTGCGAATCGGCATACAGCTATGTGATGTCATTGGATATCTGCATGCGGGACCGATACCGATTATTTATCAGGATTTAAAGCCGGAACATATTATAGTATATGGCAATCAGCTGAAAATAGTCGATTTTGGCATCGCATCATATATTTCCAATGAGGGAAACCCATACCAATCTTATGGAACCGCGGAATTTGCGGCACCGGAAAAGCGATTGGGGCTGCCCTGCGATGAACGTGCAGATATCTATGGTATCGGTATGATATTACAGTTTCTGGAAGCGTATCTGCCTCAGGAAGAGCGCACAACGCGCCTTGAGGGTATCATCCAGAGAGCGATTGCGAGCAGGCTTTCACAGCGCTTCGAGAATACAGCGTCGCTGATGAAAGAGCTGGAGGCGTATGCGGAGGAAATTTCGGAGGGAAAAAAGCATCTCTTAAAAAATCTTGCAGTGATCGGCATGAGGCCGGGCATCGGAGCCACACATCTGGCGGTTTCCTATCATGTCTGTTTGAATGCGGTCTGCATTCCAAGCCTTTACATGGAACAAAACGACAGCGGCGATCTGCGGCGCATTGCCAGCAGAAGTTGGGTGAAACAGAAGAACGGGTTCGTTTCTTACGGCGACTTTGTCGGGGTGTTCTCAGAGGGAAAGGCAAAGGAGTGGCAGCTGCAGAAGAAGGGCTGTCTGGTACAGGATTTCGGTACATATGAATCGACAGACATAGAATTAGAACAATGTGACGGGATTTTGCTGGTATTGGGCGGCAGAGACTGGGAGATCGAACCGGCGCTTGCACTTTATGAGCGGCTGCATCTGCGGAAACATCTGGTTCCGGTAGTGAATTACGATAACGGACGGATGGCCAGGTATTACGCGAGACGTTGGCGCAGGAACGTGTATTGCTTTCCGCTTGATGGGGATCCGATGGTTCCCACGATAAAGAAGAGGCAGTTTTTCGATGCGCTGCGGAAAAAAGAAGGGTGGTGAATAACATACATTTTTGGTTGGCAGGAAGGAAAAGGGAGCACAGAACAATCGGATTTTTCGGTGCAGATGCAGGTGTCGGTACGACGCATCTCGCCCTTGCCGCTGCAAGTTTTGCAGTGGCGGAGCGGGGCATCCCTGCGGCGGTGGTGGAGCTTTCGGATAAGCCCTGCATTGCCGCATTGGATGCGAAACCGGGGGAACGTGATTTTTTCACGGCGGACGGTGTCGGCTATTATCCCCGCGCGTCGTTTGAACGGATGCCGGAGCTGCTGCATGGGCCATATCCGTATCTGATGCTGGATTTGGGCTGTAAAGCGGAGGGCTGGCAGGAGTTTTTGCGCTGTGATCTGCGTTATATCGTTGCCTCCTTGAGTCTGTGGCGCATAGGACAGGCGGAAAATTTTATGAACATACATAACCAGAGTTTACATTATTTTACCGCGTTGCTTACGATTACGGGAAACATATACGAAAAAAAGAATTTCCAGCGGAAGTACCATGTGCCGGTGCGGACGATTCCTTTCATTGCCGACCCGTTCTGGTCAGGGAAGGACCAGCTGTCTTTTTTTCAGGAACTGTTGTAATGGATTTAGGAGGAACCGGAGATTAGACTAAGATTCAGGTATAAAATGATGGCAGGTGCGGCAGCAGCAGGCGCGCTTCTTATAGGGATTCCCCTGACGGGAATGCTCTTTCGCGAAAAGCAGAGTACAGAGCGGATGCAGGAAAATCTTGCCCACTACGAGAAGCTTCAGGAGCAGTATCAATACGTGAGTGTATTTGTGCTGACGGAGGATGTAACGGTGGGAGATGAGCTGACTGCTTCCATGCTGCAGGAGCGGCAGGTAGGATCCTTAGAGGACCTGTCACTTGTGCAGCCGCTCACAAAGGACGACCTTTTAGGGAAGCGTGTAAAGGTTTCCCTGACAAAGGGCAGTGCACTTGGCAGTGATATCGTTTACGAGGGCGAAAAGATTGCGGAGGATGAGCGTCAGGTAGAGCTGACAGAGCTTTATCTTCCGAAAACGCTGCGGGAAAACGAGCTTGTGGATGTGCGCATAGTATTTCCAAACGGCGAGGATTACCTTGTTGTGAAACATAAGCGGGTGTATCGTCTGATCAGGGATGAGGAGGGCGAGGTGCTTGCCGTAGGGCTTCGGTTTCTGGAAGAGGAGCTTTTGCGCTATCAGGCAGCTCTTGTGGACGCAAAAACTTATGAAGGTACCAGATTGTATGCGTTACAGTATGCGGGAGATTTTCAGATTGCCGCCAAAGAGTATTATCCGGTTAACCAGGCAGTGTTTACGCTAATGCAGTGGGATCCCAATATCACGGAGCTTTTTCTGGTGGATGCAGAACAGGAGCGTCGAAGGATTTTAGAGTCTCATCTGGAGGACTTTTTGAGTGATGAATCGCAGGCGGAGGATCGTTTTGCTGAGACACAGACCGGAGACGATGATGATCAGCCGCCGGATGTTTCGGAGGCGAAGGAACCACTCACGCTTTACACCGGATTACCGGAGGAACCATAGTTCACGTCAATTAACGCAAGACAATATTTTGTATCTGTGAAGGTACAGAACAGTTAGGATCTCCTTTTGGAAAAGAGGAGGAAGGCAAAATGCGAAGCATTTTCTTGCACGCCTTCTGACAACCTGCCCGCGAGCAGAGCGGGCAGCCGTTACCTTATAAAAGTGGGGGACAGGATATGAAAGATGACAGAAATCAATTGTATGTAGAGCTGCAATCCATCGCGGACCAGGGCATCATGCTTTTTCTGGACGGCAGTCCGAGTACGCCGGAGCATGTGACACATGCGTTGTGTGCCGCTGAGGAAGCCTGCTACATGAGAGACTATGTATACGACGAGACAGGAAAGGGGGTGCTGCGCGAATTACGGTTTGACCGATTAAATGAAACTTAAATGTTTCGTTAGATTCAATTACATTCGATTTCAATTAAAATGTAAGCCGGCCGTATAGAATATGGTAAAGCGTGACAGCTTCTAGTGTGCTGACCGGATGATATCTGGCGAAACTCCGCAGAATATTCGCTCATCTGCAAGGCGGATTTTCGACGGCGTAGCGGTGGCTACGGATAGAAAATCCAACGCGGCAGATGAGCGGATAGGCAAGGAGGTTTGGCTGAATATCATACGGTCAGTACACTAGGCTGCCGCGCAGGACACTTTAAGCGAAAAAACTATCAAAACAGCCTGACGGGAGCCATGGGAATCTCTGCCAGGTGAAACAGAAGATTTTAAAAGAAGATGAAAAGAACAAAAACAGGGTGTTGGCGCGCCCTGTTTTTGCCATAGGTGAAAGTTTGATGCTATGCGGAAAGGGAAAGGTGTGCTATACTGCACTTAGGAGGAAAGCAAATGCGAAGCATTTTTAAGATGCTTTCCGACGAGTTGCCCGAGAGCGAAGGCGAACGGGCGTTGCTTTGATTTAGGAGGAAAGCAAATGCGAAGCATTTTTGAGATGCTTTCCGACGAGTTGCCCGAGAGCGGAGGCGAACGGGCGTTGCTTTGATTTAGGAGGTATCTACGATGAGAAGAAAGACAGGCCCGATGATTGCAGCATTGCTGTTGATTGTCGTGATCGGATTGATTTTAGTTGCAGGAAAGAAAATTGAGGCGTACATTCCTTCGGAGGAAGTGCAGGAGCTGACTGAATACTATGGCATAGAGAGTGCAGATGACGTGGCGATTGTCCGGGACCAACAGCTGACAAACCTGAAGGGAAAGTGGCTGGACGGTACGATTTATCTGGACTATGATACTGTGCATGACGCGTTCAATGAACGCTTTTACTGGGATGGCAATGAAAAGCTTTTGCGTTATACTACGGCGGATGAGTTGGTGACGGCCTACGTCGACCGAGAGGAGTTTTTTATAGGAAACGATGTGACGAAGGAGAGCTATAAAATTGTGCGGATTGTGAACGGCACGGTATATGTGGCATTGGATTTTGTCATGCAGTATACGGACATGGGTTACGAGCTGTACACAGATCCTTACCGTATTTTAGTGACGACGGATTGGGAGAACGTGTGCGGCAGGACGACCATTCGGAGAAAGACGCAGCTTCGTGTGAAAGGTGGAATAAAAAGCCCGATTTTAAAAGAGCTTGAGAAGGGGGATGAGGTGGCCGTTTTAGAGCCGATGGAGGACTGGTGCAAGGTAGAGACGACGGACGGTATTATCGGGTATGTCAAAAATAAAAAGCTCACCGGGGAGGGAAAACAGGCAGAGCTTGGAGAAGATCAGCTCCCGCCCCACAGCTATGAGGGAGAAAGCTTTACCCACAGTCTGCTGGATGAACCGGTAAACCTTTTGTGGCATCAGACGACGAACGCGGATGCCAATGCGCGTATCTCCACGATTCTCGCAAATTCAAAGGGTGTCAATGTGGTCTCTCCCACGTGGTTTTATCTGAATGACAATGAGGGAAATCTGGCGGATGTGGCCAGCAAGGATTACGTAAATTATTGTCACGAGCAGGGCGTGAAGGTCTGGGGACTTTTCTCTAATCTGGAAAATTCCGAGGTGGATTCCACATATGTTCTCACCCACAGCTCGGTGCGGGAAAATCTGGTTAATCAGGTGATCTCGAAGGCATTGCAATACAATCTGGACGGCGTGAATGTAGATATGGAAGCGCTCAGCCACGAGGTGGGTGATGGCTACATCCAGTTTATCCGTGAGTTATCGTTGAAATGTGATGATAATGGTTTGACCTTATCGGTTGATAATTATGTGCCAAGTGCTTACACCGAATTTTACAATCGGGCAGAGCAGGCGCGTTTTGCGGATTATATTATTGTAATGGCGTATGACGAGCACTATGCGGGAAGTGATGAGGGATCGGTTTCTTCCATTGAGTTTGTGACAAACGGTGCAAAGGACACGGTTTCGGCAGGCGTGCCCGCAGAGCAGGTGGTACTGGGGCTTCCTTTCTACACGCGTATCTGGATGGAGACGCCAAAGGAGGAGGACGGCGATTCTGTGGAGGCTGCGTCGGACGATTATGTGGGTTATGACCTGACAAGTGAGGCGGTAAGCATGGCGGAAGCCCGCAGCCGGGTGGATGCAAACGGAGGCGAGATCATCTGGCTTGATGATATGGGCCAGAACTATGCGGAATATGAGCGGGACGGCGTGACATGTAAGGTATGGCTGGAGGACGCGAAGTCCCTGGAGCTGAAGCTTCAGGTGATGAAGGATGAAAATCTGGGCGGCGTTGCATTCTGGAAAGCCGGCATGGAGACCGCGGACGTATGGGATACAATAGTCTCCTATTTACATTGACAGTTTTCATGACAGTCCGGGGGGCAGGATGGACTTGCTGCTCCTGAATGATTATTTTACAAACATACACCCCGATATTTTTTCATAGGATATAGTGAAACAGGCGGGTCAATGCAAAAGCAGGCATGTCGCATGGTTTAACACTATAAATATGGAAAGATACGGGGTTTTTCTATGAAGAAAAAAATAGAGTTATGCATGTCATTGGTGATTTTGTGCGCCGCGGGAATTTTAGGGCGGCAGGGGGCAAAACTGGTCAGTACTGCAAAGGAGGCGCAGGGTTTACATACCTGGCAGGTCGTCATTGATGTAGGGCATGGCGGCATCGACAGCGGGAAAGTGTCAGCGGACGGAATTTTAGAAAAGGACGTCAATCTTGCCGTTGCAAAAAAATTAAAGATGCTTTTGGAGCAGCAGGACGTGAAGGTGACGCTCACACGAGATTCAGACCGGGGACTTTATGAGGAGGGCGACAGCAATAAAAAAGTGGCGGACCTGCAGAACCGCTGTGCTCTTATTGAAAAGATCAAGCCGGACTGTACGGTAAGCATTCATCAGAACAGTTATACATCCCCGGAGGTGCGGGGGGCACAGGTATTTTATTACGGGCAGTCCCCAGAGGGGGAGACACTGGCAACGCTGGTACAGGAAAGCCTGGTTACCCGTGCAGATCCTGATAATCATCGGCAGGCGAAAGCAAATGATACCTATTATCTGCTCAAGCGCACGGTCTCGCCGACAGTCATAGTAGAATGCGGTTTTTTAAGCTGCCCGCAGGAAGCGGCGCTGCTCACGCAGGATGACTATCAGAATAAGCTTGTGTGGGCCATCCACATGGGTGTAATGGAGTTTTTGAACGGTGTTAACGATGCCGCGTAATCAACTCCGCGACTGTCTCAGGGGAGATATTGCCTTCCATTGGTCCGAAAGCGGCAGCGTTTAATGCTCCTGCGGCAGCTCCGGCTTTTGCAGCCTCCTCAAGGGTATGTCCGAGAGCCAGTGATGCGATGAAAGCGCCGTCAAAGCTGTCTCCGGCTCCAGTCGCATCCAGCGCTTCTACCGGATAAGCATTTGCATGAATAAGGGTATCACGTGTGTAAATAACCGAGCCTCTGGATCCGTTTTTTAAAACGACGACCTCCATGTCAGGGAAGGAGAAACACTTTTCGATGGCCTTGCTGACATCCTTTTCACCCGTTACCAGCTTAAGCTCGGCCACGCCCGGCATAAAGACATTTGTCGAGGCGACAACTTCCTGAATGATTGCATAATCCGCCGGTTCCTTTATATGTTCCATTCGGATATTGGGATCAAAGGAAATTTTGGCGCCGCGCTCCTTCATGGCGTGCATTGTCCCCAGAATTTCCTTTGCATAGACACGGCTGGAGGTCAGGGCGCAGCCCATCATGTGAAAGAAGCTGGTTTCCCCCAGTTCGGCTACGTCCGGCATTTTTGCTTCCACAGCAGGCGTATTGTCCCAGTGGAAAATGAATTTGCGTTCACCATTTGAATAGTACATGACAAAGGCTACACCGGTGGAACCCTTCTCACTCTCGAGTACGTAACGGGTGTCCACGCCGTCTGCCTTCAGGTGGTCTAAAATACATTTTCCAAAACCATCCTTTCCTACGCCGGAGATAATTCCGGCTTGTGCGCCCATCCGCGCGGCTGTCCGGATAAAAATACCGGAGGAACCGCTTGCGTAAGGCCCTTTAAAAGTCAGCGGCTCATGAAATTCCATGTTTTCTTCCGGGCGCATAATCTCCACGAGAAGCTCGCCCATCGTCCATATTTTACCCATCGTATCCTCCCTTTTTGTTCATTCGAAAACAGTTTTGAACATAAATATGTTCTTTTTCATTCTCAGTATAGCAGAAAAAATAATATATCTAAAGAAATATTTTTGCAAATTATAAAAATAGAAATGTTCGTTTGGGCTTGAAAAGAACATTTATTTCAGTATAATGGTAAATATACGATAAGGGCACGCAAAAGAAAGAGGGTGATAATGGTATGAACAAGGGGGAACGCTGTCTTCAAATTTTATCCATTCTTCAGGAGGAGCACCAGGTTGAGGTGGGTGCGCTGGCCAGGCAGTTCCAGACATCAGAAATGACCATTCGCAGAGATCTCAATTTTTTAGCGGAGCAGTATAATGTGATCAGGACTCATGGCGGTGCGAAAATGGAGGAACGGTCAGTGGTCCGCATGATCTCATTTGATGAAAACCGGATTCAGAATAAAGAAAAGAAGGAGAAAATTGCGGAAAAGGCCGTCTCTTTGATCAGAAACGGACAGCGTATTTTTATTGACGCAGGTTCCACCACCAGGGCAATGCTGAATTACGTAGATGAAAATATGCAGAATGTTGTAGTGACAAATCACTTGAAGGTGGCGGAGTGCGCACTGGCTTTTGACAAGCTTTCGGTTGTGATGCTGGGCGGAGAAATGCTGAAGGTAACGAACTGTACGACCGGCCCGGTGGCGGAGGAGCAGATCAAAAAATACAGTCTGGATGCGGCCTTTTTAGGTGCGGGAGCCATCGGGGCAGACGGGAAGCTCTATGACGGGTATTCGCCGGAAGCGGGCTTTAAGAGTTCCATTCTTCCCGTGGCAGAGAAGGTGTATATTCTGGTGGATTCTTCAAAATTTCATATTTATAATCTGACTTCGTTTGCATCTCTTTCCCAGGTGGACGGATTGATTACCGATGACGGTATCTCGGAGGAGGGAAAGGCGCTGGTGAAAAAGTACGGGGTGGAGCTGATTATTGCGGATTAATGTGCGGATAAACAGAAACGGGCAAAATTTTTAAGAGCATCATTCACAAAAATGATGCTCTCATTTTGTGCAAAAATATGACTATACACACAGGATAAAATGTGTTATAGTGTTCATTGAAACAAATAAACAAACAAACGAACATCATGAAGGGAGAACGAACTATGATGAAAAAGGTACTTAAAAGGTTACTGTCAGGTGCCGTTGTAGGCGTAATGGCCTTATCTCTGGTTGCATGCGGAGGTTCAGGTGACGATTCCAAGCCGGCAGATGACACCGCTCAGGAGGATCAGGAAGAACCGGAAGCACCGACAGACGACACCGAGAAGGATGTGGCTGACGATGTGGAAGACGAGGTAGGAGACGACGCGAAAGAAGGCGGGTACACGATTGGTTATTCACCCTATACACTGAAGAATGAATATTTTACCGCAGTATTAAATGGTGTGCAGACAGCATGTGATGAGTTAGGCTGCGAGCTGATCTACTTTGATCCGCAGAATGACCCGACCAAGCAGGCTTCTCAGATCGACGACATGATTGCAAGCGGTATTGATGCATTGATTTATCTGCCTTATGATGCGGGCGGAGCAAGAACCGTTCTTCAGACCTGCCGCGATGCGGGCGTTAAGGTTATAAACATTGACACAGTCGTTACGGAAGCTGATTATGATCTGGTAGACGGTATCCTTGCTTCTGACAACTTACAGCTCGGCGAGCTGGCCGGACAGTGGGTTGCCGAGAACCATCCGGACGGAGCAAACATCCTGATCTGCCACTTGCAGGTTGCAGAGTCTTGTGTGATCAACGTAGAAGGCTTCTGGAAGGGTATCAAGGACAACGTAGAGAATCCGGACGCATTCAAGGAAGTACAGGTCGTTGAGGGCGGCGGTGATACCGAGGTTACCTTCTCAGCAGTTGCAGACGTTTTACAGGCACATGATGATATCAATGTTATCTACTGCATCAACGATACATCCGCACTTGGCGCTGTTCAGGCAGTTGAGGATGCAGGCCTTACCGGAAAGATCGACATCATCGGAAAAGACGGCGCTCCCATCGGCAAGCAGGCAATCAAGGACGGTAAGATGGTACAGAGCTCCGCTCAGAGACCTACCTATATGGGATACATGGGTGTAATGGAAGCGGTTGACGTATTGAACGGAAAAGAGATTGAGTTTAATGTAAGTATTCCCTGCTATAGCATTACAAAAGATAATATTGACGATTTTGATCTTACGGCTTGGGATTCATTAGATGAAGAATAATAACAGGGCGGGCTGGCGCAAAGCGTCAGCCTGTTTTTAAAAAGAGGTAAATGTATGAGTGAAGCAAAGCTGCTACAAATGACGGGAATTTCCAAATCCTTCGGAAGCAATCTGGTGCTGGACGGTGTTTCTCTAGAGGTAGGGGCGGGAGAGGTGGTCGCTCTTCTCGGAGAAAATGGTGCGGGAAAGTCTACGCTGATCAAGATTCTGGGAGGAATTTACAAATCCGACGGCGGAGAGATAGCAATAAAAGGAGAGAAGAAGGATATCCACTCCGCGGCCATCGCGGGGGAGAACGGAATCCGGATTATTCATCAGGAAATTATTTTAGTTCCGGAGCGAACGATCGCGGCGAACGTGTTTTTAGGACGGGAACTTCGTAATCAGGCCGGCTTGGTAGACGCAAAGCGCATGGAGCGGGAAACGCAGAAAATCATAGATGATTTACATATCAATTTGCGGGCGGGCCAGCTGGTGAGCGAGTTAACCATAGGTATGCAGCAGCTCGTGGAAATTATCAAGGCTATTTCTGCGGATGCCCAGATAGTCGTTATGGATGAGCCTACCTCTTCGCTCTCACACGGTGAGGTGGAAATGCTGTTTAAGATTATCGGCCTTTTGAGAGAGAAAAATGTAGGAATCATATATATTTCGCATCGTCTGGAGGAGTTGTTTGCGGTCACAGACCGAATCGTTGTTTTAAGAGACGGGAAAATGGTAGGGGATGTTCCGACGAAGACGGCTGATAAAGACGATCTGATCCGTCTCATGGTAGGAAGAGAGTTAAACAGTTATTATACGAGAAATGTTCATAAAATTGGCGAAAAGTCGTTGGAGGTTACGGGCTTAAGCCATGAAAAATATTTTAAGGAGGTAAACTTCTACGCCAGATACGGAGAGATTGTGGGATTTGCCGGTCTTGTAGGGGCAAGGCGTACGGAGCTTATGAAAACGGTTTTCGGCGCATTTAAAAATACCGGCGGCGAGATTAAGCTTGACGGAAAGCCGATTCAGATCAAAAACCAGAGAGATGCCATCAACAATGGAATCGTGTACGTATCGGAGGACAGGCGGGGAGAGGGCCTGATTTTGGATAATGACGTGGAATTTAACATGGGACTTGTGTGCCTGTCTGATTTCATCAAGAGCGTTGGCGTAAATAAAAAGGCGTGGAGCGAGATGGTCGAGTCCTATCGAAAGAAGTTTTCCATTAAAATCACCTCACCGAAACAGAGAACAGGAACATTGAGCGGCGGTAACCAGCAGAAGGTGGTACTCAGCAAATGGCTGGCGAAAAATCCCAAGGTTATTATTCTCGATGAGCCGACAAGAGGTATTGACGTTGGCTCAAAAGCAGAAATTTATGAGATCATTGACCAGTTGGCGGCAAATGGCGTTTCAATTATTATGGTATCCTCAGAGCTGCCGGAAGTTATAAACATGTGCAATCGATGCTATGTCATGTGTGAAGGGAAAATCACTGGGGAATTGCTGGAGGATGAATTTACACAGGAAGCGATTATGAAATATGCCACACACAGGGAATCGGAGGAATAGGTTAAAATGAATAAAACACAGACAAAGAGTGAACCAAACGTTGTTGTAGCTTATTTTAAGCGGAATGTGGGGACGATTATAGGATTGATTCTGCTGATGGTCATCGTCTCGGTTTACACGCCGAAATTTATGACGGTGCCCAATATGCTGAATTTGCTGAGGGCTAATTCTGTTAATGCGATTATTTCCTGCGGTATGCTGATCGCCATATTAATGGGCGAGATTGACATTTCGGTAGGTTCGACAGTAGGTCTGTCGGGCATCATCGGTGCGTACATGATTACCAATATGGAGGCTCCGATACCGGTGACGGTTCTGTGCTGCCTCTTAGTCGGGGCTGTGATCGGTGCGATTAACGGTGTGGCGATTGCATATCTGAAAGTGCCGGCTTTCGTGGCGACACTGGCCACACAGAGTATCGGCCGCGGACTGACAGAGATCATTTCCAACGGAATCACGATCCGTGTGACAAATGACAGCTTTTGCAAAATCGGAACGGCTTCCATCGGAGGCATTTCCGTCATAATTTTTTATGCAGGCATTATTTTGTTTCTCACATGGGTGATGCTGAATAAAACCCGTTTCGGATACTATATTTATGCGCTTGGCGGCAATAAGGTGGCGGCGCAGTATTCCGGTGTAAATGTAAAGCTGGTCAATATGATTCCCTATGTGTTCATCGGCCTGTTATGTGGTCTGGGCGGCCTGATCTGGTGTACACGTCTCGGTTCTGCGGCGGCAACTCTTGGACAGGGCTTTGAGATGGACGCGATTGCAGCGGTTGTTATTGGCGGAACGAGTATGTCCGGAGGTACCGGAACCGTAGGAGGTACGTTTATCGGCCTTTTGATTATCAGCGTTATTACAAACGGGTTGAACCTTATGAATATCAATTCCTTCTGGCAGGAGGTATTCAAAGGTATTATCATTTTGGCGGCGGTTATTTTCGACGTTGTAAGGAAGAACAGGGGACAGAAGCACTGATTGAGGTGATATGCAATGGCATATGCGGGATTGGATGTCGGCACAAGCGGGTGTAAGCTGCTGGTGTACGACCTGGATGGAAGGAAATTGTTTAAAGCCGGAAGAAAGTACAGTGAGACGGGTACCGGCGGGCATCGGGAGCTGGACGGGGCAGTCGTCTTAGAGCATGTTCTGTCTGTTCTGGAGGAGGCCGGACGGAATTGTCCGGAAAAGATAGAGGCGATGTCCGTCGCATGCCTGGGCGAATCGGTTGTATGCCTGGATGAAAAAGACCAGGTGCTGTACCCGTCCATGCTTACCGGGGATTCAAGAGGGATTCCCGAGACGGAGGAGTTGTGTGAAAAATTCGGAAGGGAAAAGCTGTTTGATGTAACAGGACTCCCGCCCAATGAACTGTACGGCCTGCCGAAGTTTATCTGGCTCAACCGGAATACGAACGTGATAAAAAAAGCCAGGGCAATACTTTTTTATGAGGATTTCATCACATATATGCTGACAGGTGAGCGGAAGTGCAGCTATTCGGCGGCTGCCCGGAGTCTTGCTTTTGACATTGACCGACTGACGTGGTCGGAGGAGCTTTTAGCGGAGGCCGGGATTCGCGTGGAGCAGATGTCGGAGCCGGCGGCACCCTGCAGTGTGATCGGCACGATTCGCCCGGCAATGGCGTCGCGGCTGCATCTTTCCCCGGACATGAAAGTGGTGGCCGGCGGACATGACCAGACCTGTGCGGCGCTTGGCAGCGGTCTGATCGACGAAAAGGGCGGCGAGTGCGGCATGGGTACCTGTGAGTTTATGTTTATGATGATGCCGTCTCCCCTGAAAACGCCTGCTATGATGCAGAATGATTTTACTTGCATTCCCTATGTAATTCCGGGAAAATATTTAACAAGCCTTGAGGTGACGACCTGCGGTATTTTAAAAAACTGGGCGCGGGAAAATTTTTTAAGAGGAATTGAGGATCTGAGCAGATCCTCGGGGGAGGAGTTTTTTTCCTGTGTTGACCGCATCGCAAAAGAAGCGCGATCGGAGATTTTGGTTTTGCCGCAGTTTGGTTCTGCGGGAAATCCGGACCTGTCCATGGATGCGCGGGGTGTGATCAGTAATTTGACGATCCACACAAAGCCGGAGGAGATTTACCGGGCCATTCTGGAGAGCTTTGCTTTTCAGATGTACCTGTCGTATGAGCGTCTGCAGATTTTGAGCGGTGTTGGAATTGAACAGATCGTTGCAACCGGAGGGGGCGCCGCTTCCGATCTGACCTTGCAGATACGGGCGGATGTTTTTCGGATGAAGGTGTGTACTCTCTCGGACGAGGAGGCCGGCACATTGGGGTGCATGATTATGGCAGCTGCAGGCGACGGTGCATACGAAAGCATTGCGGATGGCATCAGAAAAGCGGTGCATATTGACAAGGAGTTTATCCCGAATCCAGATATGTATGGGTTTTATGAAGAAAAATTTGAAAAATATAAGAAGCTGTATGAGTTGATGTACAATTTTAAGTGATAAGGAGCGTACAATTTTATGAAGCTGGTAAATGGATTTGACCTGATGGAATATGCGAAAAAGAATAATTACGTTCTGCCTGCATTTAATACGACGAATCTGGAGATGACCTATG
Source organism: uncultured Lachnospiraceae bacterium (assembly GCA_949132985.1). GTDB lineage: Bacteria > Bacillota > Clostridia > Lachnospirales > Lachnospiraceae > W0P33-017. The sequence continues at coordinate 7,714 of CASCGD010000020.1, read as the reverse complement.
CGATTGCAAATGGTCTGACGGAAGCGAATCTTCCGGGGTATATCCAGATTTCCTCAAACAATCTGAGGCTTTCGAATCCCCGGATTATCGCTGAGATTGCAAGGGATGCGGTGAAGTGTTCTGAAACGCCCATCGGTCTTCATCTGGACCATGGAAAATCCTTTGAGGATGTGAAGGCATGTGTGGAGGCGGGCTTTACGTCCATTATGGTGGACGCGTCACATCTGCCCTACGAGGAGAACATCGCAGAGTGCAAACGGACGGCGGATTACTGTCATTTTTACGGCATACCTGTGGAGGCAGAATTAGGTGCTCTCCAAGGAAAGGAAGAGGATATTGTTAACGAAGCAGAGTGCAAGACGGACCCTGATATGGTCGCGGAGTTTGTGGAGAGGACCGGATGCGATGTTCTTGCGATTTCTATCGGAAACGTACACGGGTTGTGCTTAAATCCACAGATCGACATCCCGCTGCTTGCGAAAATCAATGAGGTTTCCTCTGTTCCGCTTGTTCTGCACGGCGGTTCCGGTATTCCGAAGGAAGTGATCTGGGAGTGCAAAAAATACGGGTTGATCAAAATTAATTACGGGTCTGATCTGCGCAAGGAGTTTGTCCGGACATTTGGAGAGGAATACGAGGTAGACCACAATGCCCATGATGTGATACATTTGAGTTTGGCTGCGGTTAAAAATGTAAGTGAAAAAGCAAAGGAACTTGTTTCTATGATTAATGAAAAATAAGTTCATTAAGGAAGATATAGACTATGGGACATTTATTTTTAGGAATCGATTTGGGAACATCTGCGGTAAAGCTGGTTTTGATTGACGAGAACAAAAGGATAGTGGCATCCAAAGTGGAACAGTACCAAGTCGCTTCTTTGAATCAGGGATGGTGCGAGATAGACCCGACGCTCTGGTTTGAATGCATGAAGGCGGGGATGCATAAGCTTTTTGCAGAGATCGACGTAAACCTGATAGAAGGAATCTGTGTGACCGGGCAAATGCATACGCTTGTGACGATCGATAAGGAGGGCCGTCCTCTTCGCCCTGCAATCATGTGGAACGATACAAGGACAAAGGAGCTGATTCCTGAACTAAAGGGACGGATCGCAGAATTTGAGGAGGGGGCTTATCTGGCGAGGACGATATCGACGGGCAGCCCGGCTGCAAATCTGTACTGGATGAGCCGATATGAAAAGGAGCTGTTTGACCGAATTCACAAGTTTATGATCGGGCCGGATTATCTGGTGTATTGTCTGAGCGGATGCTGCGGGACGGACTACTGTGAAGCTTCCACCTCCTGCCTCTATTTGCAGGAGCGCAGAGAGTGGTCGGAGGAGATGCGGATTTTTATCGGACTGCATAAAGATATGTACCCGGATATCCACGGGAGCGCGGTTGCAGCAGGTAAAATCAGAAAGGAGATGGCAAAGGAGCTTGGAATACCTGAGACGGTACAAATTTTTACCGGGACAGGCGACAATCCGGCAACGGCAATTTCCGCCGGATGTCTGGACAACGGGCATCCGCTGATCTCCCTTGGCACCTCCGGCGTGATGATTACACCGGTATTCGCACGCAAAAAGGATGTGAAGGGCAAAAAAATTCTGTTTTCCCTTGACGGAGAGCAAATGCTTCATTTCGTGCAGGGGGCGGTACAGTCCAACGGCAGCACGGTTGACTGGTGGTTTCGGAAAATTCTCGGAAAAAAAGATTTTTCGGAAATTGACGCTATGTTTGCGGAGGGTAGGCCTGTCAGTGAGGGGCTTCTGTTTTATCCCCATCTGGCAGGTGATAAGACAATTTATGCCGACCCGGATATCCGGGGGGCGTTTCTCGGAGTCAGCCGGGAAGAGAGTACCGTTACGATGACGTATGCGGTCATTGAGGGACTGTGCTTTGCCATGAAGGAGCTTGCGGAGGAGATGAAGCTTCCGGTGGCAGGCTTTGACAGCTTAAAAGTCATCGGCGGCGGGGCAAAGAGCCATGTGTGGATGCAGACGCTGGCAAATGTATTTGACATGCGGGTGGAACAGATGGACGGCATTACAGGGGCCGGGTACGGCGCAGCACTGCTGGCGGCTTACGGCACAGACCACGAATTGTCCGGCCGGGCCGACCGTACGACTCAGATCAAGGCGAGCTTTGAACCGGAGAAACAGTATGTGGCGTTGTACAAAAAGAAGTATCAGATGTATTTAAGAATTTATAAGGGATTAAATTACATATACGAAGGCATTTAATAAAAATTTGCATCAAAAAATCGTCAGTCCTGTCTGGATCTGACGATTTTTGTTACTATTTACGGCTCGGGAGCCGCTCATAGTAATGCTTCGGGGCGATATTTTGAATTTTGCTGCGCAAAAATCGCCCCTCACTGCTGAATCATGTTCTTACGGAACGCGCAGCCAGTGCGCGTTCCTGGAGCGCGAAAAGTAACCGGTTTTTTCACGTTGCGGGATTTTCGCCTCTTTTATTTTGTAAAATTTCTCCAATTGTGTTATACTAGTGGGCATGAATACGGAGATTGTAAAAATAAATCCGCAGGATATCGATATGAAGACGATCGAACGGGCAGGCGGAATTATAAAAAACGGAGGGCTGGTGGCATTTCCCACAGAGACGGTTTACGGTCTTGGGGGAGACGCCACAAACGCAGGGGCTTCGCAGCGGATTTATCAGGCAAAGGGACGGCCGTCGGACAATCCGCTGATTGTGCACATTGCAGATATCGAATCTCTGGAGGCAATTGCGGCAGAGGTGCCTCGGGAAGCGCGTCTTCTGGCGGAACGTTTTTGGCCGGGGCCGCTGACATTGATCTTGCGAAAAAACGATAAAATTCCATATGAAACGACGGGGGGCATGGATACCGTAGCAGTGCGGATGCCTGCGGACCCGGTTGCCCGGGCGCTGATTCAGGCGTCTACCGGGTATATTGCAGCCCCCAGCGCCAATACTTCCGGACGGCCCAGCCCCACGGAGGCGTCCCACGTAAAGGAGGATCTCTGGGGCAGGATTGACCTGATTTTAGACGGAGGAGAGGCTTGCATCGGCCTGGAGTCCACCATTGTGGATCTGACGGAGGATGTGCCGATGATCCTCAGACCCGGTTATATCACGCTGGAAACGCTGCAGGAGGTATTGGGCCGGGTACGCCTTGATCCGGGGCTGATTGCGGCTGATTCAGAGGAGAAGCCAAAGGCACCGGGCATGAAGTACCGCCATTATGCGCCCCGGGCGGATTTGAAGGTTGTGGAGGGGGAGAGCCGTGCCGTTGTGGCGGAGATCAACCGCCGTACGGCTCTCCTGACTGCCGACGGCGCGCGAGTAGGAATCCTTGCTACCGATGAGACGAAGGCTTTGTATGGGAAGGGTACAGTAATCAGTATTGGGGCCCGGACCGACGAGAAGGCGATTGCAAGGCATCTCTATGGCAGTCTGCGGGAGTTTGACGCCCTTGGAATGGATGTGATCTTTTCAGAGGGTTTTTCAGATGCGGGAATAGGGCAGGCAATCATGAACCGGCTCTTAAAGGCAGCCGGTCATCAGATATTGGAGGTGTAGCTATGTGGGACAAAGTGATTTTTGTGTGCGGAAGCGCAACCTGCCGGGCACCTATGGCGGCAGCAATTTTGGAGGAGTGCAGTTTGAAGCGGGATATCCAGATTGATGCGCGGGGGCTTGTCGTGCTTTTTCCGGAGCCGATAAACCAGAAGGTTTCCGCGGTGATGATCAGTAACGGTATCAATATGGAAGGCTACAAGTCGCAGCAGCTGACTGCGGAGGACGTGGACGGTCACACGCTGGTTTTGGTGATGGAGGCGAAGGATATACCAAAAACGCTCGCGATCATCGGGGAGGACAAGATTGACCAGGTGGAGGTTTTGACGACTTTGGTGGGCGAGGAGCTGGAAATCATGGACCCTTACGGTGCGCCGCTGCCCTCCTACGGACTTTGCTTTGAATCCCTCTCAAAGACCATCAAAAAGCTGGCCGTAAAGTTAAATGAGTGTGACGATTCAGACGGATCTGCGCATTGACTGCGCTGACTGTAAGAATACGTAGTGGCAGTGATGCATCTGCCCCATCGCGAAGCGAGTCTGCATAGGCAGATGCGGCAACAGTTCAGAGGTACTTTGAACTGTTAAGAATGAACAGGGGAGGAGGAAACGAATGAGTGACAAGAGAAATGACTATATCAGCTGGGATGAATATTTTATGGGTGTAGCGATTCTTTCCGGTATGCGCTCCAAGGACCCGAATACGCAGGTGGGCGCCTGTATTGTCAGCAGTGACAACAAGATTTTGTCCATGGGGTACAACGGATTTCCAACGGGCTGCTCCGACGACGAATTTCCGTGGACGAGAGAGGGCGATCCGCTGGACAACAAATATTTGTACTCCACCCACAGTGAGCTGAATGCGATTTTAAATTACCGGGGCGGAAGTCTCGAGGGCGCAAAGCTGTATGTCTCGCTGTTTCCTTGCAACGAATGTGCCAAGGCGATTATCCAAAGCGGCATCAAAACCGTGGTTTACGACAGCGACAAATACGAGCATACCCCTTCCGTCATCGCCTCGAAGCGGATGATGGACGCGGCAGGCGTGCGCTATTACAAATATTCCCGGACAAATCGAGAGATTAAATTAAATGTATAGACTTTTCCGCCAAAAAAAGGTATACTAGCCGAAGGGTGAGAAAGTATGTCGGAAGATTGGTGACAGGTGATGAAAAACAACAGAGAGGTATTCCAGTCGTTTTCGATGATCATGCAGTTTGGCATCAATATGCTGGTTCCGATTTTTGCGTGTACACTGTTTGGTGCATGGCTCGGTGAAAAGACAGATATCTCATGGCTGGCGATTCCCTTTTTCGCGATCGGTGCGCTGGCGGGCATGAGAAATGTCTTTTTATTTGCGCGAAGAATTTATGATCCGAAGAAAAAGGATGAGGATGAATCAGATGTTAAAAAGGCTGAATGAAGCATTACCGGGTTTGCTTTTGGGAATAATTATATACGGCATACTGCTTCAGGGCATCGGTGTGTGGTTTGTGCAGGAGCGTCTGCTCTATTCCACCGGATTGTGGGCCGGTATCGGCTGTGCCGTTTTTATGGCGATTCATATGGCTGTGTCTATTGAGGATGCGGTGAGTCTGGGCACAGAGGACGGCGCGAAAAAAAAGACCATCGCATCGGCGATGTTCCGCTATGTTATTGTGCTGCTCGTATTTGTGGTGATGCAGTATTTTGAATTGGGTATGCTGCTTCCGGCATTTTTCGGAGTGCTGGGGCTTAAGGTATCTGCATACTTGCAGCCGGTGTTCTACCGGCTGTCCGGTAAGGGAAATCATTATGACGGGGCGTCAGCTTCTGACGAAGATCATATGATGGAAGACGGCAGCTGTTCGGAACAGTTTTTATCAGGATCGGGCGGCTGCGAAAAATGAAAGATGTCAGCCGGGAGGCTGATATACAAAAAGGAGGTGAAAATTTGGACTATGGCATTATAATGGCCGCTGATTCAGAAGTGGATTTTATGATTCACGGGCTGTTTTCCTACGAGCTTTTCGGGCAGACAGTATGGATTACGACCTCTCATATGTGCATCCTGCTGGTGATGCTTCTTCTGCTGGTCTTTGCGTTTGCCGCAAACCGAAAGATGAAGCGTGCCACGGAGGTTCCCGATTCGTTCCAGAATATCGTGGAGCTTGTGGTGGAAAAGCTGGACGGCATGGTAGAGAATACGATGGGGCATAATGCGAAATACTTTGCGAACTATGTTGGGACGATTTTTTGTTTCATTTTGCTCAGCAATATTTCCGGTTTGCTCGGACTGCGGCCGCCGACGGCGGATTATGGAACGACCCTGGCGCTGGCGCTTATGACATTTAGTATTATTACATTCCAGAAGTTTAAGCATCAGCATGTCTCGGGTGTGCTTAAGGGTTTATGTGATCCGTGGCCGTTCTGGGCACCGATCAATCTGATCGGTGACTGCGCGATTCCGGTTTCCATGTCGCTGCGTTTGTTTGCAAACGTGCTCTCGGGCGTGGTTATTGAGACGCTGGTATATACGCTGATCGGCAAGCTTGCGGTAATCTGGCCGGCGGCTTTGCATGTGTACTTCGATCTGTTCTCGGGGGCGATCCAGACATATGTGTTCTGTATGTTGACGATGACATACGTAAACCAGGCCATCGAGGATGGTGAATTCTGATGCGCGGCTCGCGGAAAGGAAATGATTGCTTTGCGATCCGCTGACGCGCAGGCATGTGCGGCAGGCGCACATGAAAAGAAATTTTAATTATCAATTCAGGAGGAAATTATCATGGAGAATTTCACAGGTACAGATTTTATCTTAGGTTGTTCAGCGATCGGTGCAGGGCTGGCGGTTATCGCCGGTATCGGACCTGGAATCGGTCAGGGTATCGCAGCGGGCCATGGCGCGTCGGCGGTTGGACGTAACCCCGGGGCAAAGGGCGATATCACCTCTACGATGTTACTTGGACAGGCAGTTGCCGAGACGACCGGTTTGTACGGCCTTGTCGTTGCGCTTTTGCTCATGTTCGTAAAGCCTTTGGCAAGATAACCGGAGTACCAATAATTACAGCTTAAAGGAGGTAACACTTCTAATATGGATAGATTATTTGATCTGGACATGCAGTTGGTACATGACACGGTATTACTTGCGATTGCGATATTTTTCTTATTCCTTGCTATGAGCTATCTGCTCTTTAACCCGGTTCGCAAAATGCTGCAGGACCGCCGGTTAAAGATTCAGACAGAGCTGCAGGATGCGGCGGCGGATAAAGATAACGCTGCGGCATTGAAGCGGCAGTATGAGGAAAAGCTTAAGGGTATCGACAAGGAGGCAGAGGCGATTCTCTCCGATGCGAGAGCGCGGGCGTTAAAGAACGAGGCGAAGATCGTGGATGACGCGAAGGCGGAGGCAGCGCGTATTATTGCCCGGGCAAATGAGGAGGCAGTGCTTGAGAAGAAGCGCGTTGCCGACGAGGTGAAGCAGGAGATGATCGCTGTGGCGGCAGTCATGGCAGCCAAAGTTATCGACGCGAATATCGATGTCAATATTCAAAACCAACTGGTCGACCAGACATTAAAGGAGATGGGTGATTCAACATGGCTAAGCTAGTATCCAAGACATACGGTGATGCATTGTTTGAATTAGCAGTGGAATCGGGCCAGCTGGATTCATTTTTGGAGGAGGCCAGGGGAGTGCTCTGTGTTTTAAAGAGCAACAACGAGCTAAATCAATTGATGAATCATCCAAAAATTGTTAAAGAGGACAAGGTTGCGACCCTTGAGAATATTTTTAAGGGCCGTATCGCAGACGAGCTGGTGGGTCTGCTTCGCATGCTGGTGGAAAAAGGACACTATAGCGAGACCCCTGCCGTACTGAATTATTTTATTGAGCAGGCAAAGGAATATAAACATATCGGTACTGCTTATGTCACTACAGTGATGACACTGGGTGAGATCCAGAAGGCCAACCTTGTGGAGAGGCTTCTGGAAACCACGGATTACGTGGAATTTGAAATGCACTACGAGATAGACCCTTCGCTCATTGGAGGAATGGTCATTCGTATTAAGGACCGGGTCGTTGACAGCAGCATTAAGACGAAGCTGGCGCAGCTCGGTTCCGAATTATCAAAAATACAGTTGAAAGTAGGTGAATGCGCTCCATGAATTTAAGAC
>CASCGD010000019.1 GCA_949132985.1 uncultured Lachnospiraceae bacterium | reverse complement strand
CGGGCTATGCGGGCTATGCGGGCTATGCGGGCTATGCGGGCTATGCGGGCTATGCGGGCTATGCAGGAGTATGCCGGATGTGTCAGGCTGTGGTGCGTAAGAAGGAAGATGAAAAAAGATTCTTTTCGCGGATGAAACAGTGACGAAAGAACCGAAGGTTCAAAAGAGCGTTAAGGGGAAAGGAGGTTTTTGATGGTATGGTGCAGCTAAACTACCGTGATTCCAAGCCGATTTACGAGCAGATCAAGGAAGGATTGCGCAGGCTGGTCATCATAGGGGCAGTACAAAAGGATGAGAGACTGCCGAGTGTGCGGGAGCTTGCCGGTGAGCTGGCGATCAACCCGAACACGATTCAGCGAGCCTACCGCGAGCTGGAGGCGGAGGGCTATATTTATACGATTTCGGGCAAGGGAAGCTTCGCGGCAGAACAGGCAGACGTGAGTATGAGGAGGAATGAAGCGTTGTTGAAGGAATTTGATGAGATCGTAAGAGAGCTGTTGTACTTGTCGGAGGATAAGGAAGCTCTGATCAGACGAATTGAAAAATTGGCGGAGGGAGGGGAGAACCAATGATCCGTATCACAGATGTGGTAAAAGATTTTGATGGATTTCGCGCGCTGAATCATCTGGATATGCATGTGCCAAAGGGTGCGATTTACGGGCTGGTTGGCCCCAACGGCGCAGGAAAATCCACGATTATCCGTCACATTACCGGAGCCTACAGGCAGGATCAGGGCAAGGTGAAGATCGACGGACAGGCCGTATACGAGAATCCTGCGGTAAAGGAAACATTTGCCTATATACCAGATGATGTGTTTTATTTTTTACAGGCGAATACCATCGACATGATGAAATTTTATCGGGGACTTTATCCGAAATTTGATAAGGAGCTGTTTGATAAGCTCTCCGACTGTTTTCCGGCGGTGAACGTTAAACGCAACATCCGAAACCTTTCCAAGGGTATGCAAAAGCAGGTGGCGTTCTGGCTCTCGATCTGCTGCAGGCCAAAGCTTCTAATCCTGGATGAGCCGGTGGACGGACTCGACCCGGTGATGCGCCGTCAGATTTGGAGCATTATTTTGAGCGACGTGGCGGAGCATGGTACGACGGTGCTTGTTTCCTCCCACAATCTCAGGGAGCTGGAGGATGTCTGCGATCATGTGGGCATTATGAACGAGGGAAAGATTCTGATTGAAAAATCGCTTTCCGACTTGCAGGGCAGTGTAGCGAAGGTGCAGGTAGCCTTTGCAGGTGAACTTCCAAAGCTGCCGGATGAGGTGCAGCTGCTGCATAAGGTGTCAACCGGACGTGTGCATACGCTGATCCTGAAGGGTGAGCCGGAGCGGGCGAAGGTCGTGATGGAGCAGCTGCAGCCGCTTCTGCTTGATGTGCTGCCCCTGACACTGGAAGAAATCTTTATTTACGAGCTGGGAGGTGTGGACTATGCAGTCAAAGATTTCCTGTTTTAATAAGACGATATTCATAAAAAATCTGACACGTTTCTGGCCTTTTGCGTTAATTTACGGCATTTATCTGATCTTTGCGCATCCACTGACGCTGTATGTGATGCTTTCAGTTTCGCATTTTCAGGGGGATTCCAGGGCGTGGGATATGGTGGCAGACCATTTTGCATCGATGACGGAGCCAATCAGCGTTTTTACATTCGCGATCATTATGGTGACGGCAGTGTTTGGTTACCTTTTCCAGAATCGCAGTACAAATATGCTGCACGCATTTCCGGTGACGAGAGGAGAGCTGTTTGTGACGAATTTTGCGTCAGCACTGGTGCTGATGCTGGTCCCGCAGTTTTTTGCGGCGCTGGCCACAAACTTTGTCGTGCTCGGAAAGGTGAATGCGCTGATCTGGGCGGTGTGGGCATGGTTTGGAATTACGGTGGGCGAGACCATATTTTTTACGGGGCTCGCGGTGCTTGCGGTGATGTTTACCGGGCAGCTTTTCCCGTCAGTTGTCTTTTATATGATCTGGAATTTTTTGTATGTGATCGTTGTGGGGCTGATCAATGCTGTTGCGGAGCTGTTTATCTTCGGACTGAGTGGAAGTCTGATTGAGCTGCGCTCCCATTTGCTCTTTCCGCTGGCTCGTTTTCTGAGATACGTCGGATTTGAAGTCAGCAGGACAGATCAGAGCGCTTACCTTCAGACGGCGGGGACGGGGGAGCTGGCTGCCTATGTGGTAGTCGGGCTGCTTTTTGCAGTTGCCGCTTACTACGCATACCGGAAGCGGGCGCTGGAGTGTGCCGGAGATTTCTTAAGCTTTCGCTTTACACAGCCGATCTTTCGCTGGGGGATTGCGATTGTCGGCGGCGCGGCCTTTTCCCTGGTAGTGACGCTGATGTTAAGCGACGGGCGGGGTACGCAGAGCCATGCGGCATGGTTGTTTGTTGTCTGGCTTGTGATCTTCTCGGCTGCCCTGTTCTTTGTGGCGGAGATGTTTATTGAGAAGAGCTTCCGTGTGTTTAAAAAGCGGGTTGCCATCGAGTGTATCTCCTGCGTTGCAGTGCTTCTTGTGGGTGTTGCGATGCTGAACTTTGATGTGTTTGGCATGGAGTCCTATGTGCCGGATGTATCGGAAGTGGCTATGGTGGAGTTAAATGGCGACGGTTCAGCCAGCTTTGAGTCCGAGGCGGATCTTGAGAAGATTGCAGAGCTGCATCAGCTGATCGTGGACCGTGTGGGTGAGCACAAAAGAGAGGAAAACGCGGAATTTACGGACGGCGATTCCTTCCTCTATGTAGGGATTCATTATCAAATGGAAAACGGAAAGCGGGTAGACCGCTCCTACAGCCTGCACACCAGCGATAAGGAATATATGGAGCAGTTATGGGCGCTCTTCGGGGATCTGATGTATGACAAGGAGGCGGTAAAGCGTTCGTTTTTCGGCATGAATTATGACGAGCTGGACTGGAAGGTGACGAATGTGTCGCTGACCTATGGGACGAATGTTAGCGATTTGTACTGTCCAATTTACGGAACTGAGGAGGAGCTACAGCGCTTCTATGAGGCGGCTCTTCTCGATATTGAGGCAGGAGCCTTTTCGAAAGGTGAAGAGCAGTATATAAAAGATCATTCGTTGGCGGACACTGATGTTCCGATGAATGCAACGATTGAGCTGGAGCTTATGACGGATCAGCCGCGGGATAGCCTCCGCTTTGCGGGAACCTCGAATATTTCAGCCTTGACGGACAACAGCACAGGTGTGACGACAAATACCTGGCTGTATTTAAACAGTGACTGCACGCATCTCATAGATTTGCTCATAGAAATGGGTGTGATCGACAGCGCAGAGGATATGTCTTTGGAGCCGAACCAGATGAAGAGGTAGAGACTGCTAATGTGACCCACACTAGTATGACTCGATTTAAATACCTTTCACTTGTCTAACTTTTCATCTGCTTCGTTGTCGTCAGTCAACGAAGCCACGGCACCGTCTCCTTCCTCCGCCTCGCAGACTGAAAAATTATCCTGTGTGAAATATAATGGTCATTCGTATGGGTCTACTAGAAGAAAGGGCAGTCAAAAATCGTTATTTTCGCGAGGGATGAGGAACATAATTCGGATGTGGCAAATGCATAAGATGTAAGGATCAGGGTTTTCGTATCCGGCCGTTTTTGGCCGGGTGCGGGAATCCTTTTTTGATCGCACTGCGGCGGAAAGGAAATATGTTGCCGAAGCCATTGAACCGGAAGCGGCTCCTGTGTTAAAATACCTTTGACAGAAGACAGCTTATGTAAAGGACTGGATATATGAAAAAGGACACGCACACGATCGCGGGGGTCGCGAAAGGCTCGATCGCGGAGGAATTGGAGCTTGCGCCGGGGGATGTGATTTTGACGGTCAACGGGCAGGAGCTGGAGGATATTTTTGACTACCACTATCTGGTGGAGGACGAGTATTTAACGGTGACGGTGGAAAAGCCGGACGGTGAGCAGTGGGAGCTGGAGATTGAGAAGGATTATGATGAGGATCTTGGGATCAGCTTCGGGAACGGATTGATGGATGACTACAAATCCTGCTGCAACAAGTGCATTTTCTGCTTTATCGACCAGATGCCGCCGGGTATGCGGGACACGCTTTATTTCAAGGATGATGACTCCCGGCTCTCCTTTTTGCAGGGCAACTATGTAACCCTGACAAATATGAAGGATAAGGATATTGAGCGCATCATCCGATATCGCCTTGATCCGATCAACATTTCGGTGCAGACAACGGAGCCGCAGCTGCGGTGTAAAATGTTAAATAATCGCTTCGCAGGGGAAGCTTTGGAAAAGATCGACCGGCTTTTCGAAGCGGGCATCCACATGAACGGGCAGATCGTGCTGTGTAAGGGCATCAACGACGGGGAGCATCTCATGCGCAGTATCAGTGATCTGATGAAATTTCAGCCCTGCATGGAGAGCGTTTCGGTTGTTCCGGTAGGGTTGACGAAGTACCGGGAAGGTCTGTTTCCCCTGGAGCCGTTTGGCAAAGAGGATGCGAAGATGGTTCTGGATATGATTCACGGGTGGCAGAAGAAAAGCATGGAGCTGTATGGCACCCATTTTATCCATGCCAGCGATGAGTGGTATCTTCTGGCGGGGGAAAAGCTGCCGCCACAGGAGTGCTATGACGGGTATTTGCAGCTGGAAAACGGTGTGGGAATGCTGCGGCTTTTGAAGGAAGAGTTTGCGGAAAGTCTGGAGGCGGAGGCAGGAGACGGGAGAAAGCGCGAGCTGTCCGTTGCCACCGGACGGCTGGCGGCACCCTTTCTGGAGCATTTGATGATGGAGCTGGCAGTAAAATTTCCGAATATACGCGTCCGCATCTATCCGATCCGCAATGATTTCTTCGGGGAGGGCGTCACGGTTTCGGGGCTGCTTACAGGGACGGATTTAAAAAAGCAGCTTTCCGGCGTGCCTCTGGGAGAGCGGCTGCTGCTTCCCTGCAACGTTGTGCGCAGTGCGCAGCAGGATTTTCTGGATGATATCAGCGTCGGGGAGCTGGAAAAAACTTTACAAGTTCCCGTGGATATTGTAAAATCAAGCGGAGCAGACTTGCTGCGCGCGATAATCGGATAAATACCGATGACAGGAGTAACGTGCGGCAGGAATTTTACAAAAGGAGCCGGAAGTTTTACCGAATAATTAGGAGATATAAATTTTATGAGTAAACCGATTGTGGCGATCGTAGGTCGCCCTAATGTGGGAAAATCGACGCTATTTAATGCGCTTGCAGGCTCGCGTATTTCCATCGTGCAGGATACGCCGGGGGTGACGCGGGATCGGATCTATGCGGATGTGAGCTGGTTAAATTATAACTTTACAATGATCGATACCGGAGGTATCGAGCCGGACAGCGGGGACATTATTTTATCCCAGATGCGTGAGCAGGCGCAGATCGCCATCGATACCGCAGATGTGATTATTTTTCTTGTGGACGTGCGTCAGGGGCTGCAGGATGCCGATACAAAGGTCGCAGATATGCTGCGGCGTTCAAAGAAACCGGTGGTTCTGGCGGTGAACAAGGTGGACAGTTTTGAAAAGCTGATGATGGATGTTTATGAGTTTTACAATTTAGGCATCGGAGAGCCGGTTCCCATTTCCGGGGCGGGGATGCTGGGACTGGGCGAGCTGCTGGATGAGGTTGTGAAGTATTTCCCGGAGGGCAGCGGGGAGGACGAGGAGGATGAGCGCCCGAAGATCGCGGTTGTCGGAAAGCCCAACGTTGGAAAATCGTCCCTTGTAAACCGCCTTACCGGGGATACGCGGGTGATTGTCTCGAAGATCGCGGGCACGACAAGGGATGCCATCGATACGCCGGTGAAATATCACGGAAGAGAGTACGTCTTTATCGATACCGCGGGGCTGCGGCGCAAGAAGAAGGTAAAGGAGGAAATCGAGCGCTACAGTATCATCCGCGCCGTGACCGCCGTGGAGCGCGCCGATGTGGTGCTGCTGCTCATCGACGGGACGGAGGGAGTCACCGAGCAGGATGCGAAGATTGCCGGCATTGCCCACGAGCGCGGCAAGGGCATCATCATCATTGTGAACAAGTGGGATGCGGTGGAAAAGGACGACAAAACGATCTACCGCATGAGTGAGCGTATCCGGCAGATTTTGAGCTTTTTATCCTATGCAGAGATCATGTTCATCTCGGCAAAGACCGGGCAGCGCGTGCAGAATGTCTACGACATGATTGATATGGTGATTGAGAATAATTCTCTGCGCATTGCAACGGGTGTGCTCAACGAGATCGTTGCGGAAGCGGTGGCGATGCAGCAGCCGCCGACGGACAAGGGCAAGCGCCTGAAAATTTATTACGTGACGCAGGTGTCGGTAAAGCCGCCGACATTCGTTATTTTTGTCAATGACAAGGATTTGGCGCATTTTTCCTATGTGCGTTATCTGGAAAACCGTATCCGGGATGCCTTTGGTTTCCGCGGGACGTCTTTAAAGTTTATTGTACGTGAGCGAAAGGAGGAGAAGTAATTTCATGCTGGAACGTTTGATCTCACTCGTTATCGGGTATGCCTGCGGTCATTTCCTCACCGGCTTTTTTTATGGAAAATCACAAAATGTGGATTTGCGCCAGGTGGGCAGCGGCAATGTCGGCACAACAAATACCTACCGCAATTTAGGACCAAAGGCGGGCGTTCTGACGCTGCTTGGCGATGCGCTGAAAGTGGCGTTGTCCGTATGGATCGTGTGGCTGCTCTACCATGGCAGGCTTGGAGCTGATCATGTGAAGGTGCTGGAGTACTATGCGGGCCTCGGGACGATTCTCGGACATAATTTTCCGATTTTTATGAAATTTCACGGCGGCAAGGGAATTGCATGTACCGGCGGCCTGATGCTGGCGGTATGTCCTGTCTGCGTGCCGGTTTGTCTGACGATTTTTGTTGTCACCGTGGCGGTTACAAAATATGTCTCCCTCGGCTCGATCCTCGTGTGCGCCAGTTTTTTTATACAGATTCTGGCGTTTGGGCAGATGGGGCTTTTGGGCGTTGGCGGCGCGCTGCTCACGGAGGTGTATGTGCTGGCGGCCGTTGTTATGCTGCTGGGGATTTTCCGTCATCACGCGAATATCGGACGACTGATGAGTGGAACCGAGAGTAAGTTTTCATTGAAGCCGAAAAAGGAGTGAGTATGAGAGAGGAACGGATCAGGATTGTTTATCACACAAACAGGATTGATAAGCTGGATTACATAGAGGGAAAGTCGGACTGGATTGATCTGCGTGCCGCAGAGGATGTGGAGTTTCGTGCGGGAGAGTTTAAGATGATCAATCTCGGCGTGTCGATGGAGCTGCCGAAAGGCTACGAGGCCCATGTGGTGCCCCGCAGTTCGACCTTTAAAAATTACGGGCTGATTCAGACAAATTCCTGCGGCGTCATCGATCAGACATACTGCGGACAGGATGATGTCTGGCGCTGGCCGGCATACGCTGTGAGGGATACGGCGGTTCATGTGAATGACCGCATTTGCCAGTTCCGTATTGTGGAAAACCAGCCGCACATCCGCTTTGAGGAGGTGGATGTTTTGGAGGGAGAAAATCGCGGCGGTTTTGGGTCTACGGGTAAAAATTAGATAAACAAGGCAATGAAACGTCTCCTGCGCGCCGATGGCGCAGCACGCGGGGCGTTTTGTGCGTGAGGAGGAAGGCAAATGCGAAGCATTTCTGGAATGCCTTCCGACGACTTGCCCGTGAGTGAAAACGAGCGGGCGTTACATTATAAATGGGAGGAAGGCAAAATGGAAATCAGACGTGCAAAAGAGACGGACATGGAGGATATCAACAGGCTGCTCTGTCAGGTATTG
Source organism: uncultured Lachnospiraceae bacterium (assembly GCA_949132985.1). Lineage (GTDB taxonomy): Bacteria > Bacillota > Clostridia > Lachnospirales > Lachnospiraceae > W0P33-017. The sequence goes on along the minus strand of CASCGD010000019.1, from coordinate 28,715 downwards.
ATGGTGCATCACAACGGAAGGCCGGATCTGTTTCGGGCGAATGTGAAAAAGTATACGGACAGTGAGCTGGCAAAGATTATTGCGGATGATACACGGCCGATCTTTGTCGGAATCGACGAAAACGGGAGAATGCTGGGTTATGCGTTCTGCATGTTTGAGGAGCATGACGGCAGCAACATTTTAGCGCCGGTCAAAACCCTTTATATTGATGATATCTGTGTGGACGAGACGCTGCGGGGGCAGCATGTGGGAAGTCTCCTTTACGAGCATGTGCTGGCGTTTGCAAAAGAGTCGGGATGCTATAATCTGACGCTGAATGTGTGGGAGTGCAACCCGTCGGCGCGGAAGTTTTATGAGGCAAAGGGGCTGGTGCCCTATAAGACATGTATGGAGAAGATACTTTGAATGGAAAAAATGGCAGGCCACGCCGACAGGGAGCCGGGTATTTCCACAAAGACCCGCTTTCGCTTGATAAAAACGTAGCGGATGCTAAGCTCGAAAATACCTCGCTAAGCACCGACGTTTTTATAACAGTCTTTGTTGTAAATACCCGGCCCCCTGTCGGCTGGTTGTCGTTTTAGCTACAAACGTCTGACCGACCGGACTTTGGATAGATAATATCCCGGTTTATCGGCAAAACAGCAGTAAATTTTGCTGTTTTTGAGTATATTTGACAGGGAGATGCACATATGAAGCTGAGTGAGTTGAAGGAGCGCGAGAGCGCAAAAATATTACAGATTGAGGGGAAGGGCGCACTGCGTCATCATTTGCTGGACATGGGACTGACGCCGCAGACGGTGGTGACGCTGCGGAAGATGGCTCCTATGGGCGATCCCATTGAGATCGAGCTGCGGGGCTACGAGCTGACCCTGCGCAAGGCGGAGGCTGCACAGATCGAGGTGGAAGCGGTGCAGATGAAGGCCCGGATGACGGATGAGCAGGGGAGGAGGCGAAGAACACCCGCTGAGCATCCGGGCATGGGAGAGCTTGGGAAGGCGGATAACTGGAAGGAGCACAAGCTTGGGGATGCGATTCCGAAAGGGGCGCCGATTCGCTTTGCGCTGGCGGGCAACCAGAACTGCGGTAAGACGACGCTCTTTAATCAACTCACCGGGGCAAACCAGCATGTGGGGAATTTTCCGGGCGTGACGGTGGACCGCAAGGATGGACAGATGCGTGGCCACGCGGAGGCGACGGTGACGGATCTGCCGGGTATTTATTCCCTCTCCCCCTATTCCAGCGAGGAGATTGTAACCCGGGATTTTCTCTTAAAGGAAAAGCCGGAGGGCATTATAAATATTGTGGATGCCTCAAATATTGAGCGCAATCTGTCTCTGACGATGCAGCTCATGGAGCTTGGGATACCCATGGTACTGGCGCTGAACATGATGGATGAGGTGCGTGAAAACGGCGGGACGATCTATATTAACGAGCTGGAGGAAATTTTAGGTATTCCCGTTGTCCCGATTTCCGCAGTCAAAAATGAGGGTATCGAGGAGTTGATCAGTCACGCGCTCCATGTGGCACGCTATCGGGAAGCGCCCGGGCGCATTGATTTTTGCCCGGTGGGAGGTGATGCAGGTGATAAGACCGGCGCGGTGCACCGATGCATCCATGCCTGTGTGCATCTTTTGGAGCCATTCGCAAAGGAGGCCGGACTTCCGGTGCGCTTTACCGCGTCGAAAACCGTGGAGGGTGACGCGCTGGTCATCGAAGCGCTGCAGCTTCCTGAGGAGGAGCGGGCAGCCCTAAAAAGAATTATCACAAATATGGAGCGGGAGAGCGGCATGGAACGGGAGGCGGCGCTGGCAAATATGCGGTTTGACTTTATCTCGCGGCTCTGCCAGAAGACGGTGCTGCGGCCGCACGAGAGCAGGGAGCACAGGCGCAGTGTGCGCATCGATCAGGTGCTCACCGGAAAATATACGGCGATTCCCTGTTTTATCGGTATCATGGCGCTGGTCTTTGTCATGACCTTCGGACTTTTGGGGGCGTGGCTTTCCGATCTCATGGCTGTCGCTGTGGATGCTCTGATCTCAGCGATTGACCGCGGGCTTGACATCTGGCAGGTCAATCCAGTGGTACACAGCCTGGTGGTGGGCGGTATCTGTCAGGGCGTCGGCAGCGTCATCAGCTTTCTTCCGACCATCGTGACGCTTTTTTTCTTCCTATCGATTTTGGAGGACACCGGATACATGGCGCGGGTGGCGTTTGTCATGGACAAGCTTCTGCGCAAGATCGGGCTTTCCGGCCGCAGCTTTGTGCCGATGCTCATCGGGTTTGGATGCTCGGTGCCTGCAATCATGGCGACGCGCACGCTCTCGAGCGAGCGGGACCGGAAGATGACAATTCTTCTGACCCCCTTTATGAGCTGCAGCGCGAAGCTGCCGATTTATGGGCTTTTTACTGCAGCATTTTTCCCGAAACCGTGGCGTCCGGTTGTCATGGTGGGGCTTTATTTCTTTGGTATTTTCTGTGCGGTGCTCTATGCTCTCGTGCTGCGTGCGACAAAGTTTAAGGGTGAGCCGGTGCCATTTGTGATGGAGCTTCCGAATTACCGTCTGCCGGCGGCGAAGAGCGTGGGGCATCTCATTTGGGAAAAGGCGAAGGATTTTATTCAGAAGGCGTTTACGATCATCTTTCTCGCGACAATCATTATCTGGTTTCTGCAGAATTTTGATGTGAGGCTCAACGTAGTATCCTCCGCGGATGAGAGCCTGCTGGCATTGCTGGGAGGATTTATCGCGCCTCTCTTTGCGCCCCTTGGCTTTGGCGACTGGCGGATTGCTACTGCATTGCTCACCGGCTTTACCGCGAAGGAGAGCGTGGTATCGACCCTGACGGTGCTCTTAGGCGGCGACGTGACAAAGCTTCCCACGCTGTTTACGTCCTTTGGAGCGGTGGTATTTCTCGTGTTTACGCTGTTATACACGCCCTGTGTGGCGGCCATCGCCACCGTAAAACGCGAGATGGGAGGCAGAGGCGCTGCGGTGCTGACCGTCTGCCTGCAATGCGCGATCGCGTGGTTTGTAGCGTTTGTGGTGCGGCTGCTCGGAATGGCTGTGGGCCTGGTGTGAATTGCTGATGAGCGTTAGAGCGTTTGCAGCGGAAGCTGCAATTGTGCGCCTGCTGTGCAGTTAGCAGCTGATATAGCAGAATAGTCAGGAATTCTGTATATTTTGCGTATATTATACAAGTTATTCCTTTGAATTTTGTGCAAAATGGCGAAAACAAATTGACATTATATGTATGGTGTATTAAAATGAAGAAAAATTGATGTATCAATTTTTTTGCACTACAGAAGCTGTAGATGCACAATATTATTTTAAGGAGGCTTTTTGCTATGAAAAACATCAAAAAAATTGTAACAGCTGTTTTATCGCTGACAATGGCGCTGGGGATTTTTGCGTTACCGGTCACAGATGCTAAGGCGGCCGCAAAGGCGACTGTGACAAAGGCGGTGCACCTTTATGTGGGTGATGTAAAGGATGGTGCAATTGCCATAAATTTTGCGGAGAAGGGAGATCGCGTTAAAAATTTAAAGACGAGTTCCAAAAATTTATATGCGAAAGTTGTTGGTATAAACATGGGTAGTTCGGAAACGGACTGCACGGCCAGAATCGGACTTTTTGCGGCAAAAAAGGGAAACTATACGGTCAGCTTTGATATTGTGAATTCTGAAGATAAGAAGATATCCTCCCATTCCGTTAAGATCTATGCCAATACGGAGAGGGCAATCAAATCCGTGAAGTTTGCGGGAGGGGATATGCACGGCATTACGAATAAGACCAAAGGAAAGCTTTCCGTGACAATGAACAAAGGCTATAAGCTGACAAAGATTGTTGTCGAAACCTATGATAAAAACGGAGAGCGGAAGTCAAAAACGGTAAAGAATAATTCTACGATTACGTTGGGCAAGTATCCGTATTTTAATGAGAGTGGAGAAGTAGATGGAAATTATTATTATATGAATACCTCAATTGAAGCGTCGACACAAATCCGTATTTACTATACAGACAAATACACGAAGAGTGAGGATAGCGGGAATTATTACATGTATCGGCTTGCACCGTAAATCAAATACCCGCCGGAGGCAACGGAGTTTTTGACCCTCGCGGGAATCAAAGAAAAACATACGGGCAGTTTACGGCAAAGAGAGTGAGGTAACAGAAAGTGAAGAAAATGAAAAGCATATTGGCGGCATTTTTGGCGGTCCTGATCCTTGTGTGCGATATGCAGGGAGTTGTCCGGGCAGATTCCGTGAAGGGGCGGACAGAGAGCCAGGCGATTGGCTTAACTTTGGGGAAAGCAAAGACCGCTAAATTTCTGGAGGGGACAAAGGATCATTATTTCTGGGTTTCAATTAACAGCACCGGTAAGTTGAAGCTGTCGTTTTCCGGTAAGAGCATTGGAACGGATGTGACTGTGACCTTGTACAAGAAAGGTGAGTATATGTGGGAGCAGTCAAAAACATTCAAATATAACAAGAGTAAAAAGACAACGAGTGGAAACATGACCTCCGAGTACATACTTCCCACAGGCGGCTATATTATCAAGGTAACGCCGAAGTCGTCAGAGAAAGCGGGCAAAAAGTTTAGTCTGACTGCAAAGTTTGTGAAAGAAAAGCTGGACGACGTTGAGCCGAATAATAATGAGAGCACGGCACAGCCGATGAAGGTTCAGAAGAGCAGCAAGGCAGTGACCTACAAAATGATGTTATCAAATCTGCTGGGACTCGGACAGGAGGATATTATCGACTGCTTTTCTTTTAATCTGAGTAAAGCAAAAAAAATTCAGATTAAGCTGGACCAGAAAAATAAAAACACGACCGTCAAGCTTTTGGTTCTGAAAAAGACAGAGGAAGGCTTCGAAACGATTCATTCGTTTGACGTGCAGGGAGGAAAATTAAACAAAAAATTAAATTTCGAAAAGGGAACCTATTGTCTGAAAGTGCTCTATGACGGGGCGAATCCGCAGAACCGTCAGCAGGTGCCGTATACGATATCGGCTTCCGTAATTTAATTTTTAGTAACGCAAAAAATCATTGCGTTTACTATATGCCTCCGGCAGGAGGCGCATGGATGCACAGCGGAATTATGCCGCCGCTCAGCGTGTATCCGGCGCAGGAAACGAATCAAAACGCAGGTGCTTTGTTTGTTTCCTATATATTCACAGGCAAAATGATTTTCCCGGCAACTTCGGTTTACGGGAGATCATGTGTTCAGTCACCGTTCCTGATATTGATGCATATATCGGGAACGGTTTTTTGCATAAAATGTAAGATATGAGAGATAGAAATGGAGAGGAAAATAAAATGTCGGAAATTGGATTTGAATCTGTTTACAGGGAAATCTTCCCGTTCTGGGAAACAATATCGGATGCGGACAGGGAATATATCTGTCAGAACTCCTATCGTGTTGCTTATCCTAAGGGAAAGAATATTCATGACGGCAGCGAGTGTTCCGGCGTGATCTTTGTCCGTTCGGGAAGCCTGCGTCTATATATGATGTCGGATGAGGGAAAGGAGATTACGCTTTACCGCCTGCACAAAGGCGATCTGTGTATGCTGTCTGCTTCTTGTGTGCTGGATGCCATTACATTTGAGGTGTTTGTAGACGCGGAACAGGACAGCGAGTGCTGCGTGGTCAGCGGACCTGCTTTTGCAGCGGTATCGCAGAGGAATCCGAACATCCGTATCTTTGCGCTGGAAACTGCGGTCAGCCGTTTTTCAGATGTGATGTGGGTGATGCAGCAGGTTTTGTTTATGAGTATGGATAAACGTCTGGCAATTTTCCTTTCTGACGAATCAGCCAGAACCGGTTCGGATACCATTGCATTGACACACGGGCAGATTGCCCGGTATATGGGTTCTGCCCGTGAAGTGGTATCCAGAATGCTGAAATATTTTGCCGGTGAAGGGATTGTGGAGGTTTCCAGGGGAGGTGTGACCATCCTCGATAAGAAACGTCTTCGGGAATTAACCCTTTAACATGGCAAGGATCTCTGCTTTCGGCCGTGCGCCTGCCGACTGATTTATAACCTTCCCGTTTTTGAGCACCGCCAGTGTGGGGATACTCAGGACATGAAATTTCTGAGCCAGCTCCGGTTCGCTGTCTATGTTGATCTTGCCGATCAGGTACTGCGGGTTTTCGGCTGCGATTTCTTCCACTATGGGAGATACCATGCGGCAGGGGCCGCACCAGTCGGCGTAGAAATCCAGAAGCACGGGCTTCTCGCTGGTTCTTATGGAATCGAAGTTATTTTTGTTTACATGAAGTATGGACATAATTGATACCTTCCTTTCATTATTTTTGCGTTGTTTTTACAAATAGAGATATGCACCACAGGGTGTTTTCTCCCGGTTTTAGCAAAATTACTTTGTTTGGAGCACTTTTTTTATCTGTTGACAGCATATCATATCCTTCATACCGATTCTGTGACGAAGTCACACTGCTGCCGGTTTCGGGTGAATCAGTAGGGAAGGATAGCGTTTGGAGGTTTTGTATGATTCCGAAAAAAATTCATTATTTCTGGGTTGGAGGAAGTCCTATGCCGGAAAAAAATAAAGTCTGTGTGGAAAGCTGGAAAAAGTTCTGTCCGGACTATGAGATCATCGAGTGGAATGAATCGAACTATGATTTTTCCGTGTGCACTTATATGGCTCAGGCCTATGAAGCAGGGGTCTGGGGCTTTGTCCCGGATTATGCCCGGCTGGACATTATTTACCGGGAAGGCGGTATTTATCTGGACACCGATGTGGAATTGCTGAAAAGCCTGGATGGTCTGCTAAGTCTCAAAGCTTTTTTTGGCTTTGAAAGCCCGCCATACGTAGCGCCGGGCCTTGGCTTCGGCGCGGAGCCGGGAAATGAAATAATAAAAGGGATGAGGGATGCATACCATTCGCGTTCCTTTTACAACGAAAACGGCACGCTCAATACCGTAGCGTCCCCTGCTTATGCTACGGAATTTTTGAAATCCTGCGGTCTTGAGGCGGATGGAAAGCGGCAGACCATACAGGAAATTGAAATATTTCCGGCGGAATATTTTGCTCCGCTTTGTTTTGTGGACAACCGTCTGAAAATCACCGAAAATACCTACAGCATTCACTGGTATCACGCTTCCTGGCTCACTCCCGAGCAGAGGGAACGGACCCGGCGCATCCAGAAACTCAATCGGATATTCGGGCAGAGGCTCGGCGGGTTTGTCTATCGGGGATGTGCTTTCATCTCCCGGGTAAAGCGCCTTGCTTTTAAGGGAAAGCCATAGCGCTTTCCGCTGATGTAATGAAAGGTAACAGTGAAGGTATCTGAACTGTTACGATGAAAGAGATTGCACGGAGACGGTACAGCTTGTGCAGTCAAAGCGACCAGTTGCGATAAGACTGTCAGATTTATGGCTGTTTTTCCGATATGTCTGTTGAAGCATGGTATGGGGCTGGCCTGGCATAGGAGAAAGGGCGAAGCACAGCAGGACGGAAAAGCGAAAGGAGAAAGTCATGAGTATCAGCAGTATCAGCGGCATGGGAATTTATCCATATGCCGGCATAAACAGCAGCGGGAGAACAGCGAAGACAGCAAAAACAGAGAGCTTTGCGGATGAGGTGAAAAAGGCGGCAGAAGAAAGGTTTGCTTCGGGCATAGTAAAAGAGGATGCATGGAAGGGGGATCTGGTCATTCCGCAGCCGCCGAATTACGCTGGTTTTGCCTGTGACGGCAGTTTTGAGGGCAAATCCAGGGAAGAGATGACCATGGACGAGTACAAGCAGTGGTTTGTAAAGGAGACGTCAAAGATGCCGGTGAGTGCATGGGTGCGCTCCACGGTAATGGGCGGGAGTCTTACCGTGACGGAGGAGTGTTTTGCGCGGATGAAGGAGGATCCTGAGTGGGAGCAGACGGTTCTTGGCATGGTCCGAAAGATGTATTCCGTGAACGGTATTATGGGTTCGAAAATGGTTGGTTATCAGGTGATCGGTGCGTCACCGGAGCAGTGCTATGGGGCGGGAATACCGGTTAAGGACGGTTCGCCTTTTTCTGCGGGTACTGAAAAATCATGGTGGAAGGAGCGCCACGAGCGGGAAAAGGAGCAAATGGAGGAGTTTTGGGTGCAGGCGGTCCTTAAAAAGTACATGAAAATTTAAGAAAGGTTTAAAGAAAAATTAAAGGTACATTTGCTATCATGAAAGGCATAAGAGGGGGACTTATATATCCCAGCAGGAGGGAGGGGCGTCCGGGGTACTCAGAAAATCAGGGTCTTCCAAAAAAAACCTGCTTTCATATGAACCAAAACCGGTTAAACTGAGTCTAATAGGTAGAGGAACAAAATTGTGGATTTTTGAACAGTTTTGAAGGCATTTGTCCCGACCTCTCGTTGCTGTAAACAGGAGGAAGGAACATGCGAAGCGTTTTTTAGATGCCTTCCGTTGACACGGTGGTGATGCGAAGCGCCGCGTGTTGAAACCTATAGAAGTAAGAGGAAAATGACCTATGGCGAGACTGAAAAACAGGAGAAAAAGAAAACGTATTCTCAGGCGGGTGCTGCATGTATGTGTGATTCTTGCGGTGCTTTTCGTGGCGGCGAAGGGTGCTGCATTTATTGGAAAGGATTCGAGTGAACCGATTGAGAAGGCAGTTGTCATGAATGTTTTTGGAAAGGACGGCCACGATGCGCCGGAGGCGAAGGAGGTGTCGGCTGTGTTGACAGATAGGGAAGCGTATCCGCAGGACTATCTGGATGCACTGGAAAACAACCCGGAGCTTCTTCCCTTTGTGAAGGGTTATCCCGATGCGGACAAAACGGCAACGGGCGGCCTGGAGAAGAAGGAGCTTGATGCGCAGTGGCCGCTGCTCTTACAGTGGGACAAGCGCTGGGGGTATGTGCCCTACGGCGACCACGATATCGGCCTTTCCGGCTGTGCGCCGACCTGTCTGTCGATGGTGGTCGTTGGCCTGACGCGGAATCAGGAAGCTACGCCGGATGCGGTGGCGGAGTTTGCAGAGCAAAACGGTTATTATCTTTACGGCACGGGAACAAAGTGGAGTCTGATGACGGAGGGCGCCGTTTCTTTTGGCGTGCAGGGAAGAGAGCTTGCACTTGACAAAAGCCGGATTTTTACAGCGCTTGAGCAGGGGCATCCGGTGATCTGCAGCGTGCGCCCCGGAGATTTCACAAAGGGCGGCCATTTTCTCGTTTTGGTCGGTGTGGAGGACGGGAAGATACGCCTCAACGACCCAAACAGCCGTATCCGCAGCGAAAAGCTGTGGGATTATGAAACGCTTGCGCCGCAGATCAAGAGCCTGTGGGAGTTTACGGCAGGGTAGGGTCAGAATGTTTGAAAATGCTGTCGGATAACGGCTGCCGCGCTTTTTTTCATCTGTTACGGATCGACCTTGAATACCGGGTCTGCCGGATATCCACCCGCGCATTTCTGCATGGCGCGCTGGATGGAGTCGCGGGAATTTCCCCAGTCGGCATCCTTGTTGCGGTAGTCGTTTTTATCCACGAACCACGCCACGTCCTTTTGGACCCGGTCAATATTCTCCTGTACCATGGAAAAAATCTGCGGGTAGAGTTCCGTTTTCTGAGCGTCACTCAGGCGCTTCTCCGCGGCTTCCATCAGATCACCGAAGTGGGGAAGGCAAAAGCCTTTGCTTTTTTTGAACAATTCCCGGAAATCGCCGTCTTTTTTTAGCAGATCAAAAAAGACATCCAGATAGCGTCCGTAGATTTCGTTGAAATGATTGCAGACGTAGCAGCTTTCGGTTTTTTTCTTTACCCAGCGGCCGAGGGAGGTCTGCGGTGCGCCTGCATCCGACATGTCCGTTTTTTTCATGCGGCCGATCATCGAGGACTTGCCGGGTGTGAAGCTTTTTAGCTCCCCGGCAAGCTCCTCGCCCAGCTTTTTCATATGCGTGCGCAAAATCCATGCGTTTCCCAGGCGGTTGCCGTAATCGTACATCATCTTGTAGTGATGCCTGCAAAAACCGGTGGCGTCGGTGGCTGCTCGGATGTCATCCTCCATGTAAGCGGAGCCTAAAATAAAGGAGATGGCGTGCTGCTCGGCGGAGCGCTCCAGATTGCAGAAGGGGCACTCGTCCCCGGCGCGGAACGCATCTATCAGGGGAAGGGTGGCGATGTTTCCTTTCATCATCTTATGTATCCTCCTATGTTGTATCGCCCGTTCGCCTTCACGCGCGGGCAAATCGTCGAAAGGCATGCTGCCTTTTATGAAGAAATCAGGGCAGCGGCAGAAACACGGGATTGCGGTTCTCAAAAACAGTGAAATGCGTAAAGCCCGCCTCCCGCAAAATTCCGGGAATCTTTGCAAAGTTGTAAGCAACGTGCTTTGGCTCGTGTGCGTCGGAGCCGATGGTAATGATCTCTCCGCCCAGCGCGCGGTAGCGCTTCAGGATGTCTTCGCAGGGATTGGGGTGTCCCAGCCCGTATTTGAAGCCGCCGGTGTTGATCTCAATCCCCTTTCCCATGTCTATCAGTTTTTCCAAAATTGCGTCGATGACATCGGCGTATGCGTCGTAGGAGTAAAATTTATTTTTGTTCGGGCCGTAACGCACAACATAATCAATGTGGCCGTACACATCGAAGGCTGAAAAGCCCTCAAGGATTTCGAGAATCGACTCAAAATAGCGCCGGTATGCGGCATGTTCATCTCTTCCCTCATAATAGCTTCTGTCGTAGGGGTCCATGCCGTCTACGGTGTGGGAGGAGCAGATGACCTGATCGTAGTTCCCGTCTGCAATAACGCCCTGCAGCCTTTCATACAGATGCGGCTGTATGCCGATCTCTATACCGTAGTGCACGGGGAACGTGTTCTTATATTTATCCCGCAGCGCAGTTATTTTTTGTTTGTATGTCTGCGGATCCAGCTCGAAGAGACCGGACGGGTTAAAGGGAAAGTCGTAGTCCAGATGATCGGTAAAGCAGATGCCGGAGAGACCGGCGGCTCTTGCCGCGCGTATCATATCTTCCGGATCGGCCTCGCTGTCACCGGAAAAGAAGCAGTGCATGTGTGTATCCCAAAGCATAGATTTGACTCCTTTGTGTGTTTTTTTCTATTTTCGCCACTTTGAGGGGAAATGTCAAGAGCGGCTTGCAAACGTCTGCGGCGGAAATATCGCGCGTTAGAGTAGACTTTGCGGCAGTGCTGGCAAAAATGTTGGTAAAAATTTCACAAACTCCTGAATAAGGGCTTGAATTTTTGTTCGCAATTTAGTACAATTAGTTCCAGATTGGGCGTGTCCCATTTAAAAAACTTATTATTAAATTCTTAGGAGGATTTGAACATGGCAGTAAGAGTAGCAATCAATGGTTTCGGTCGTATCGGCCGCCTTGCTTTCAGACAGATGTTTGGAGCAGAAGGTTATGAAGTAGTGGCAATCAACGATTTAACAAGCCCTAAGATGTTAGCACACCTGTTGAAGTATGACTCTTCTCAGGGTAAGTATGCGTTAGCTGATACCGTTTCCGCAGGCGATGACTCTATCACCGTTAACGGCCAGACAATCAAGATCTATGCATTCCCGGATGCAAACAACTGCCCTTGGGGAGACTTAAAGGTAGACGTAGTATTAGAGTGCTCTGGTTTCTATACCAGCAAAGAGAAGGCTCAGGCTCATATCAACGCCGGCGCTCGTAAGGTTGTTATCTCTGCACCTGCAGGAAACGATCTTCCCACTATCGTATACAATGTAAACCACGAGACATTGAAGCCTGAGGATAACATCATCTCCGCAGCTTCCTGTACAACAAACTGCCTGGCACCTATGGCTAAGGCATTAAACGATCTGGCAGGCATCAAGTCCGGTATCATGAGCACCATTCACGCTTACACCGGCGATCAGATGATTCTTGACGGACCTCAGAGAAAGGGCGATCTGAGAAGATCACGCGCAGGCGCCGTGAACATTGTTCCCAACTCTACCGGTGCTGCTAAGGCAATCGGCCTTGTTATCCCTGAGCTGAACGGCAAGCTCATCGGTTCCGCACAGCGTGTTCCGACCCCGACCGGATCTACCACGATTCTGGTTGCAACGGTTGAGAAGTCCGTAACAAAGGATGAGATCAATGCAGCGATGAAGGCAGCAGCTACCGAGTCCTTCGGCTACAACGAGGATGAGATCGTTTCTTCCGATATCGTAGGAAGCACCTATGGTTCTATCTTCGATGCTACACAGACTATGGTCGGCGAGGATAACCTGGTACAGGTTGTTTCCTGGTATGACAACGAGAATTCTTATACTTCTCAGATGGTTCGTACCATTAAGTACTTCTCTGAGTTATCATAAGATGATGTGACAGTTTCGTTTCCGTTTATCGGATGCGTATTATAAAAACTGTTTTCAACAAGACTCAAAAAGGGTCCGGTCATTTTGGGCCGGGTCCTTTTTCATTATTTTAACGGAGGTTTTTCATCATGGGATTAAACAAGAAATCAGTGAATGACATCAGCGTGGCAGGAAAGCGTGTTCTCGTGAGATGCGATTTCAATGTGCCTTTAAAAGAAGGAAAAATTACGGACGAGACCCGTATCGTTGCGGCGCTCCCTACGATTCAGAAGCTGTTAAAGGATGGCGGCAAGGTGATTCTCTGCTCACATCTGGGCAAGGTAAAGAACGGGCCAAACGAGGGTGAGTCCTTAGCGCCTGTAGCAGAGCGTTTGTCCGAGAAGCTTGGAATGCCGATTAACTTTGTTTCCGATTACAATGTAACCGGAGAGGCAGCTACCGCAGCGGTCAATGCGATGAAAGAGGGCGAGGTTGTCTTATTACAGAATACCCGTTTCCGCGGCAAGGAGGAGACAAAGAACGGAGAGGAGTTCTCCAGAGAGCTGGCTGATCTGTGTGACGTTTATGTATGTGACGCATTTGGTTCTTCTCACAGGGCACATGCAAGTGTTGCAGGTGTGACCGACGTTGTCCGTGCAAAGGGCGGCGAGTGTGCAGTCGGATATCTGATGCAGAAGGAGATCGACTTTCTCGGAAACGCAGTTGAGAATCCGGTTCGGCCGTTTGTTGCGATCCTTGGCGGTGCAAAGGTTGCAGATAAGCTCAACGTGATCAACAACCTGATTGAAAAGTGCGATACGCTTATTATCGGCGGCGGCATGGCATTTACCTTCCTGAAGGCAAAGGGCTATGAGATTGGAAAATCTCTGGTAGACGATGAGAAGATCGAATACTGCAAGGAGATGATGGAGAAAGCTGAGAAAGCCGGAAAGAAGCTGCTGCTTCCCATCGATACAACCATTGCTGCAGGCTTCCCGGACCCCATCGACGGGCCTATCGAGGTATCTGTTGTGGATGCCGACAAGATTCCTGCTGATATGGAAGGCCTTGACATCGGATCAAAGACGGCGGAGCTGTACGCGGAGGCGGTAAAGAGCGCAAAGACCGTGGTATGGAACGGGCCGATGGGCGTATTTGAGAACCCGACTCTCGCAAAGGGAACCATCGCGGTTGCAAAGGCACTGGCAGAAACCGATGCTACAACGATCATCGGCGGCGGCGATTCCGCAGCAGCAGTCAATCAGCTTGGTTTCGCGGATAAGATGAGCCACATTTCCACCGGCGGCGGCGCTTCCTTGGAGTTTTTGGAGGGCAAATCACTCCCCGGCGTAGCAGCAGCAGACGATATGTAATCTCTTAGCGAAGGCGAAGCCTGAGGTTAGAGATTACGATACAGGGAGACTTCATGAATCCGAGCCGGAAATAACCAGCCGACAGGCACAGATGCTTCTGGACAAAGACTGTCTGAAAACGTCGGTGCCCGGTGAGATATTTTCGGGTATGGCATCCGCTGTGTTTGAAACCAGGCGGAGCTTTATCAGGAATATCGGATTTCTGTCGGCGTAAGCGGAAAACAAAAATATTTGGAGGAAAAGTAAAAATGGCAAGACGTAAAATTGTAGCCGGAAACTGGAAGATGAACATGACTCCCAGCGAGGCAGTTAAGTTATGTGCAGACTTAAAGGATCTGGTAAAATCCGACAGCGTGGACGTTGTTTACTGCGTACCCGCGATCGACATCGTTCCGGTTGTCGAGGCGGTAAAAGGAACCAACGTAGAGGTTGGCGCAGAGAATATGTATTTTGAGGAGAAGGGTGCTTACACCGGAGAGATTGCTGCAGCGATGCTCGTAGACGCAGGTGTAAAATATGTCATCATCGGACATTCTGAGCGCCGCGATTACTTCAAGGAGGATGACGCTTTATTGAACAAAAAGGTAAAGAAGGCGTTCGAGGCAGGCTTAACCCCGATTCTTTGCTGTGGAGAGAGCTTAGAGCAGAGAGAGATGGGCGTAACCATGGACTGGATCCGTTTCCAGATTAAGTCTGACCTGGTTGGCGTTACAGCAGATCAGGTAAAGAGCATGGTCATCGCTTACGAGCCGATCTGGGCCATCGGAACCGGAAAGACTGCAACCACCGAGCAGGCGCAGGAGGTTTGCAAGGGCATCCGCGACTGTATCGCTGAGATGTACGATGCAACGACCGCTGATGCAGTTCGTATCCAGTACGGCGGATCGGTTAATGCAGGAAACGCAGCAGAGCTGTTTGCACAGCCCGACATCGACGGCGGACTGGTAGGCGGCGCAAGCTTAAAGGCTGATTTTGGAAAGATCGTGAATTATTAAATAATCGTGAATGATTAAATATCATATTTTTTAGAAAAATATGATAATATAGAAATGCGATAAAACAGGGGTATTGAGGGAGTTATCTTTCTTCAATATCCCTGTTTCAAGGTTAAAATTTCTCTCTTCATTTGGCAGATGGGGAATGTAAAATAGGCCATAAGGAATCCTTTCGCTTTTTGTTTAGTAGATCATTGTTGTGGTGACTATATTTTACATCAAAATGGGATAAGACTCACTTTGAGAGTTATGTTTTTCGGGGGAATCAGAGTATAAAAAGAAAAAATAGTAAAAATTACTAATATGTGCTTGACAGAAACTGCAATCTGAGCCATAATTAACAAAAGACAAATCATATATCTGATTCAAATTGGTGAAATATCACAAAAATCACTATATTTTTTGTGCTTAAAATTATATGCAGAAAAGGAGGCAGTGTTATGTTATTCCAGACCACTACAGAGCATGAGCAGTTGCGGGCAAAGATTCGTTCCTTTGCTGAAGAGGAGATCAAACCAATAGCCTTTTCACTTGATCAGGAAAACCGTTTTCCTGAGGAGGCAGTGAAGAAGCTTGGCGAGATGGGTCTGATGGGGATCCCCTATCCGAAGGAGTATGGAGGGGCAGGGCTTGATATTATCAGCTATGCGATAGCGGTAGAGGAGCTCTCGAGGGTTGACGGCGGTTCCGGTGTGATACTTTCCGCGCATGTTTCCCTGGGTTCGTGGCCGATTTTTGCATTTGGCACAGAGGAGCAGAAGAAAAAATATCTGACGCCGCTTGCAAAAGGTGAAAAGATTGCGGCCTTTGGCTTGACCGAGCCGAATGCAGGATCAGATGCCGGCGGCACGGAGACGACTGCCGTAGATAAGGGAGATTATTATCTCCTGAATGGCGGAAAAATATTCATAACCAATGCTCCGAAGGCGGATACATATGTGGTGTTTGCAGTGACGACGCCGGACATCGGAACCCGTGGAATTTCGGCGCTGATTGTGGAGAAGGGCTGGGAAGGCTTTGAGTTCGGCGATCACTATGATAAGATGGGAATCCGTTCCTCCACCACTGCGGAGCTTATATTTAACGACGTGAAGGTTCCCAAGGAGAACCTTTTAGGAAAAGAGGGAGAGGGCTTTAAGATTGCGATGGCTACGCTGGACGGCGGGCGCATCGGTATCGCGGCGCAGGCACTGGGAATTGCGCAGGGGGCTTTTGAGCAGGCGTTGGATTATGCAAAGGAGCGCGTTCAGTTCGGAAAGCCGATTGCCGCACAGCAGGGAGTATCCTTTAAGCTGGCGGATATGGCGACAAAACTGCGCTGTGCCCGTTTTCTGGTATACTCTGCCGCGGACTTAAAGGAAGCGCATGAGCCGTATGCGATGGAAGCTGCCATGGCGAAGCTGTACGCGTCCGATATTGCCCTAGAGGTGACCAACAGTGCGGTGCAGATTTTCGGCGGTACGGGCTTCTTAAAGGGCATGGATGTTGAGCGGATGTACCGTGATGCAAAGATAACGACGATCTATGAGGGTACCAATGAGATTCAGCATGTGGTAATCGCCGCAAACCTGATCGGAAAGATGCCGAAGGATTCCCGCGGCGGCGGCAGCCGCTCGGCAGCGAAAAAGCCGGCGCCGATTACCGGCGTGCGCAAAGGCCATATCCTTAAGGAGGGCGGGGCAAAGGAGCGGGTAGATGCCCTGGTGGAAGCACTGAAAAAGGACGGACATGATTTTACCGTCGGAATCCCTTCCGATACGCCCATTGCAAAGGCTGAGCGCGTTGTCTCTGCGGGCAAGGGTATCGGAAAAAAGGCGAACATGAAGCTGATTGAGGATCTTGCAAAGGCGGCAGGGGCGGCTGTCGGTTCCTCGCGTCCGGTGGCTGAGACGCTGAAATACGTGCCTCTGAACCGCTATGTGGGAATGTCCGGCCAGAAGTTTACCGGAAATCTTTATATTGCCTGCGGTATTTCGGGAGCCATCCAGCATTTGAAGGGAATTAAAGACGCGTCCACGATTGTGGCGATCAATAAAAACGGCAATGCGCCGATCTTTAAAAACTGTGACTATGGGATTGTGGGGAAGGTGGAGGAGATTCTTCCGCTGCTGATTGAAGCTTTGGACACCGGAGAAAAGCAGCCGGCGCCTCCTATGGTGAAAATGAAACGCCCGCCGGTTCCTAAGCCCACACCGATCGGGAGCAGGTATGTCTGCGGCGGATGCGGATACGAATATATACCGGAGGAGGGCGATGAGGATGCGGAAATCGCTCCCGGCACACTGTTTGAGAAGCTGCCTGAAGACTGGGTTTGCCCGGAATGTGCGGAAGGAAAGGATCAGTTCATAGAAGGTTAGGAGAAAAGCGACTTGCCCGTGAGTGATGCGAGCGGGCGATACATTTTTTTAGGAGGTTAAGAATATGTATTGTGTACGTAATATAACGGAAGATCTGTACTGGGTTGGTGCAAATGACCACAGACTTCACCTGTTTGAGAATATTCACCCGATTCCCTTCGGTGTAAGCTACAACGCTTACCTGCTTCTGGATCAGGAAACGGTTCTCTTTGACACGGTTGACTGGTCGGCATGCCGTCAGCTGTTTGAGAATCTGGATCATCTGCTTGGGGACCGTCCGCTCGACTGGCTGGTAGTCAACCACATGGAGCCTGATCACGGCGCCTGCGTGGAGCAGATTCTTCTGCGCTATCCGAATGTAAAGGTGATTTCGACCGAGAAGGCTTTTATGCTTATGCGCCAGTTCGGGTTCCATCCCGACGCTCATGAGTGCGTTACGGTTGCAGAGGGAGATACCCATTGCTTTGGAGCGCACACGGTGACGTTTGTTGCGGCTCCGATGGTTCACTGGCCGGAAGCGATGGTGACCTTTGATGTCACAAACGGCGTGCTCTTCTCCGCGGATGCCTTCGGCTCCTTCATTGCTTTGGACGGCAAGCTTTTTGCCGATGAGGTGGACTTTGACAGAGACTGGCTCGACGAGGCGCGCCGCTATCTGACAAACATTGTCGGCAAATACGGCCCGCATATTCAGCTTTTGCTGAAGAAGGCCGGCGGCATTCTTGACAAGATTCAATATGTCTGCCCGCTTCACGGCCCCGTATGGCGCGAGAATCTGGGATACATTGTAGATAAATATGATAAGTGGAGCAGGTACGAGCCGGAGGAAAAGGGCGTTATGATCGCCTATGCTTCCATGTATGGCAATACCGAGGCTGCGGCCCAGGCGCTGGCCGGCAGGCTCTGCGAAAAGGGCTGTACCAATGTAAAGGTATATGACGTTTCGAACACGCACGTCTCTTACCTGATTTCGGATGCGTTTAAATACAGCCATATCGTGCTTGCATCCGTAACCTACAATCTGGGAATTTATCCGGTTATGCATAATTTCCTGATGGATATGAAGGCGTTGAATATGCAGAACCGTACGTTTGCGCTGATCGAGAACGGTTCCTGGGCATGTAAGTCAGGAGATCTGATGCAGAAGTTTATCGATGAGGAATTGAAGAACATGACGCTCTTAAATGAAAGGCTGAGTCTCGCTTCTTCTATGGGAGCGGACAAGGAGGTTGAACTGGACGCACTGGCGGATGCCATCATAGACTCCATGAAGGAATGATGTGTCTGTGAAGCATGCATGCGTTTGAAGCTTGAGGCAGTCCCAATCCGTTGCGGTTGGGATTGCTTTTTATGCGCAGACTCATGCAGAGGAGGTATGCTGCAGGGCGCATGGGGCGCGCGGCGGGCAGAGGGAAAATCTCCCCTGCTCGATTGCGCTTTGTTCGATTCGCATTGTGGCGGCAGGGATTCTTTTTTTCCGGAAAGACAGAGCGCACCATGAGAGAAGGAGGGGATTTGCATGGAAAAACAGATGGACATGACAAGCGGCTCACTGGGAGATAAGATTATCAAATATGCGATACCGCTTGCGGTGACGGGAATTTTGCAGCAGCTGTTTAACGCGGCGGATTTGGCGGTTGTGGGACAGTTTTCCGGCAAGGGGGCTATGGCAGCGGTGGGAAGCAACGCGCCTGTCATCGGGCTTCTGGTGAATCTCTTCGTCGGGATTTCTCTGGGAAGTAACGTGATTATCGCGAAATCTATCGGTCAGGGAGATGAGGAGAAGATTTCAAAGGCGGTACATACATCTGTCGTGGTAGCTTTGCTTGGCGGGGTGTTTCTTGCGGTGCTGGGCGAGTTTGTAGCTCCAGAGGTTGTAAACATGCTGGAGGTTCCGGGAGACGTTTATCCTCTGGCGGTAAAATACCTGCGGATTTATCTGGCCGGTATGCCGGTGATTCTGCTCTATAATTTTGAGGCGGCAATTTTCCGCAGCTGCGGCAATACCCAGACGCCGCTGGCGGCTCTGGTGATCTCCGGTATTTTAAATGTTGCCTTAAACCTGTTTTTTGTTCTGCGGCTGGGAATGGATGTGGACGGCGTGGCGACGGCGACAGTGCTCTCGAATCTTGTAAGCTCTGTCATTTTATTTGCAGCGCTGATGAAGACAAAACTGGCAGTCAAAATCATCCCACGCAGGCTGCGGGTGCATTGGGATGTGTTTGGGCAGATTTTGCGTGTCGGTATTCCCGCCGGTGTACAGGGAATGATCTTTTCCTTTGCCAATCTGATTGTCCAGTCGGCAGTCAACAGTCTGGGAACGACGGTCATGGCGGCATCCTCGGCGGCCTTTAACCTGGAAATTTTTGCCTATTACTTTATGAATTCCTTCGGACAGGCTTGTACGACGTTTGTGGGACAAAACTTTGGGGCCGGAAAGGGAGACCGCTGCCGGAGAGTTTTGAAGCTTACTCTGATCCAAAGTCTGGTGAGTACTTCATTGGCCTGCGGGGTAATTTTGCTGTTCAGCCGTCCCCTGCTTAGCATTTTTAACCCGGATCCGGATGTGATTGCCATCGGACGGCTTCGGATGGAATATATTTTCTTCGCATATCTGTTCGGCCTTGTGCAGGAGGCGCTCTCAGGCTATCTGAGAGGTTTTGGCGTTTCCTTTATTCCGGCGGCCTGCTCGGTCATCGGGGTCTGCGGGGTGCGGCTCACCTGGATTTTTACCGTGTTTAAGCAGGCGCCGTCTTTTGTGACAGTGGTGCAGGTATATCCGATCAGTCTCGGTATAACGGCGCTGGTGCTTTTGGCGGTCACGCTGCTTGTGAAGCCCTCCGGGAGATATATTGTTCAGACGGAAACATTAAAATAATGGCAACAGTAAAGCCGCAGGCTGAACTGTTGTGAATAATGTACAAATGTGCCGGGGTTGTTTTTCTGCTTCATCATGTTGCATCTCCTTTGATATATTTTTGATATCCTGTCACCCATCTGTATACAGCGTCTCCTGTGCATGTGATTAGTTGCCTCTAAATATTAAGTCACTGATACATGAGATGTAAATGTTTGGATGCCAGACAATCGGTTTTTTTGTATTTCTGTGTTACAAGTATTTTATGGATACTAAGAAAAAAAACTTTCCTAATCCTCTATTTTCAGCTATAATAACATACAGTGGGCCGACAATTGGCTTTTAGGCCGGTCGTCAGGAGAAGATGAGGACGTACACTTTTTAAAAGATAACAACAGGATAAAGGAGAACAATATGGGTAAAAAAGTAATGATGCTGGGCAACGAGGCGATTGCCCGCGGCGCCTATGAAGCGGGCGTGCGGGTATCGGCGGCGTATCCCGGCACTCCCAGCACGGAGGTCAGCGAGGCACTGGTACAGTACAAGGATGAGCTGTACGCCGAGTGGTCTCCCAATGAAAAGGTAGCGGCAGAGGTAGCCATCGGCGCCAGCATGGCAGGCGCGCGTGCAATGGCATGTATGAAGCATGTGGGACTCAATGTGGCGGCGGACCCGCTCTATACCGCGTCCTACATGGGCGTCACCGGAGGTCTGGTTTTGGTGGTTGCCGACGATCCGGGGCTTTACAGTTCACAAAACGAGCAGGATACGCGCATGGTGGCGCGGGCGGCGCATGTTCCGGTGCTTGAGCCTTCCGACAGCGGCGAGGCGAAGGAGTTTATGAAGCTTGCTTTTGACTACAGCGAGAAATATGACCGCCCGTTTATTTTGCGCACGACAACGCGGCTGGCACATTCCCAGAGTACGGTGGAGCTTGCAGAGCGTGTGGAGCATGACCTGATTCCCTATGAGAAAAATATCGCGAAGCGCGTTATGATGCCCGCTATGGCAAAGGGCCGGCACGCCGTGATCGAGGAGAAGATGAAGGAACTGGAAAAGGATTCCTGTGTGCTTCCTGTCAATCGTGTGGAAATGCGGGATAAAAAGATCGGCGTGATCACCAGCGGTATTCCCTACCAGTATGTGCGGGAGGCGCTGCCGGATGCTTCCGTGTTAAAGCTTGGTATGGTAAATCCCTTGCCAAAGCAGGCAATTCTGGATTTTGCGGATGCGGTGGACGAGCTGTATATCATAGAAGAATTAGATCCGATGATTGAGACCCAAGTGCGTGCTTTCGGCGTTTCCTGCAAGGGGAAGGAACTGTTTACGCCCTTGGGCGAGTACAGCGCGAATATGATTCGAAAGGCTATACTCGGCGTGGGTGTCGAGGCGAAGGCACCCGCAGAGGTTCCGAACCGCCCGCCGATTTTGTGTCCGGGATGCCCTCACCGGAGCGTGTTCTATGTGTTGAAAAAGCTGGAGATTCACGCTGCTGGAGATATCGGCTGCTATACCCTGGGTGCGGTGGCTCCGCTGGCTGTGGTTGACTCCACGATCTGTATGGGAGCCAGCATCAGCAGTATGCACGGCATTGAGAAGGCGGCTGGAAAAGAATTTGCGAAGGACTGGGTGGCAGTGATCGGTGATTCCACCTTCTTACATACAGGTGTCAATTCCCTGATGAATATGGCGTACAACAAGGCAAACGGGACGGTAATCATTCTTGACAATTCCACCACCGGTATGACTGGACATCAGGATCATGCAGCTACCGGACTTACTCTGCAAAAGGAGCCGACCTGTTCGGTGAATATCCCGGAGCTTGTCAGGGCGCTGGGCGTACCTCATGTGCAGGAGATTAACGCTTTTGATCTGGAAGCGCTGGAGACGGCAATCAAACGGGCAAAGGACGAGGACGGCATTCACGTGATCATCACAAAGACGCCCTGTGTGCTTCTTGACAAGCGCAAAAAACCTCTTTATATTGTGCATTCCGACAAGTGCAGGAAATGTGGGATGTGTTTGAAGCCCGGATGTCCTGCAATGTCGAAGCAGGCGGACGGAACCGTACACATCGACGATACGATGTGCACTGGGTGTGGATTGTGCGGGCAGCTCTGCAAATTCAGTGCCATCGAGAAAGCAGGTGAGTGATATGAACGGGACAAAGAGTATTATGATCGTGGGCGTCGGCGGACAGGGAACGCTGCTGACGAGCCGAATATTGGGCGGCATTGCCATGGAAAACGGGTTTGACGTGAAGATATCGGAGGTGCACGGCATGTCACAGCGCGGCGGGAGCGTTGTCACCTATGTGCGTTACGGCGAGACAGTGGCGGAGCCTATCGTCGAGGAGGGACAGGCGGATGTCATCATCGCCTTTGAGCGCCTTGAAGCGCTGCGCTACAGCCATTTCCTGAAAAAGGACGGGGTGCTCATCGCAAACGACTGGCGCATCGATCCGATGCCGGTGCTCATCGGGGCTGCCGAGTACCCGGAGCAGATATTGGAGAACCTCGAAAAGCAGGTGAAGGTGTATTCTGTCAATGCTACCGAGGAGGCGAAAAAGCTGGGTAATTCCAGGGTGTCGAATCTGGTGGTGCTGGGGCTTGCCGCGAAGCATATGGATTTTTCGAAGGAGCAGTGGTACAGCGTGATTGAGCACACCGTGCCGCCAAAGACGATTGACGTGAACAAAGCCGCATTTGATGCGGGGTATTGCAGCTAATAGAAGGAGCGGTTTGGAGCGGAACGAAGGCCGCCATGTTCAGACGGCCTGTCACTGGTCACGGAGCGAACGGCAACGAATGATCCGTCTGCCGGGTGATATGTGTATGGTGAGATTTCGGTTCTGAATGAATACAGGAAAAGGAGAAGAGGATGGCACATAAGGAGATTATTTTAAATCCGAAATACGAGTGCATGGGCGCAGACGAGATGGCTGCGCTCCAGGGTGAAAAACTGAAGAAAACGGTGAAAGCGTGTTATGAGAATGTCCCGTTTTACACAAAAAAGATGAAAGCGCTCGGCGTGGAGCCGGGGGATATCCGGGGCATCGAGGATGTTGTAAAGCTGCCCTTTACGACGAAGGACGATCTGCGGGAAAACTATCCCTATGGTCTTCTGGCGGTTCCCCATGATCAGATTGCCCGTGTGCAGGGCACGTCCGGCACGACCGGAAAGCTGACGCTTGCGTTTTATACGAAAAACGATGTGGATATCTGGGCGGAGTGTGCGGGCCGCTGTATGACGATGGCGGGCGTGACGAATGAGGACGTCATCCATGTCTGCTACGGCTACGGCTTGTTTACCGGCGGGCTTGGTGCGGATTTCGGTGCAGGACGTCTGGGCGCGATGGCGGTGCCGATGTCGGCAGGCAATACGCAGCGACAGATGATGGTGATGGAGGATCTGGGTGCGACCGCGCTCATGTGTACGCCGTCCTACGCCTTAAACCTTGCGGAGTCCATTGCGGCAGCCGGCAAGGTGGACGCGATGAAGCTGAAGGTCGGCATCCACGGAGCGGAACCCTGGACGGTGGAGATGCGCAGCAAAATCGAGGAAATTTTGGGAATCGAGTGCTTTGACATTTACGGGTTGTGTGAGATCATAGGCCCCGGCGTGGCGCAGGACTGCCAGCACCATGCGGGCCTGCATATCAATCAGGATTATTTCTATCCTGAGGTGCTTGATCCCGTGACGCATGAGGCTGTGGCGGACGGCGAACTGGGTGAGCTTGTGTTTACGACTCTTGGAAAAGAGGGTATGCCGCTGCTTCGTTACCGGACAAAGGATCTGACGAGCATCGACCGCAGCACCTGTGCGTGCGGCAGAACCATGCCCCGCATCAGCAAGTTCAAGGGGCGCACCGACGACATGAAGGTTATCCGCGGCGTGAATGTATTCCCGACGCAGGTAGAGACGGTGCTTCTGTCTATGGGCGGCGATATTTCCAATCATTACCTGATGGTCGTAGACCGCGAGAACAACGCGGACGTGCTCACCGTCATGGTGGAGGTGAACGAGGGCGTATTCTCCGACGAGATGGGAAAACTGGATGCGCTCAAGAGGCAGGTTGGCGCGAAGCTCAAGCAGGCGCTGGGCATTTCCGTTGTCGTGAAGCTGGTTGAGCCGATGACGATTCAGCGGAGCGAGGGAAAAGCGAAGCGTGTGATCGATAACCGTGGTCTTGTTTAATAAGGAGAGGAGGATACTATGATTATGAAACAGTTATCCGTTTTTTTGGAGAACAGACAGGGACGCGTGAAGGATGTGCTGGAGATTCTGGCGACAAACGATATCAATCTTGTTGCGATCAGCCTTGCAGACACGAGCGAATACGGGCTGCTTCGCATGATCGTTTCCGACCCGGAGAAGGGCAAAAAGGTTTTGAAGGAGAAACAGATTTCCGCGATGCTCACGGACGTGATCTGCATCCGCGTGCCCCACGCAGTAGGCTCTTTGTACAAGGCGATGAAGGAGCTTGAGGACGCGGGTGTGAACGTGGAATACATGTATGCCTTCGCAAACGGTGTGGACGCTGCCGCCGTGATGAAGACGGGTGAGGCCGAGCTTGCGGTAAAGACGCTGGAGGCAAAGGGATTTTCGGTCTATACGCCGCAGGAGGCATACAACGCGACAAGTTAAGAGGAGAAAGGCAGGGCATTTTTCAGGATGCCTTGCAGGGACGTGGCATGTGATGTGAAGCGGCGCGTGCCGATACAATAGGTAGTTGACAAATAATTCAAATATGCTTAGAATGTAAATGTTCAAAGCCGCAGGATTTCCGATTCCGGCTCAGGACATTTACAGATAAAAGGAAGATGTAAAATGAGAAAGCAGATTTTATCATTACTCGTGGAAAATACAGCCGGTGTCACCAGTCATATCTCGGGGTTGTTCAGCCGCAGAGGATACAACATCGACAGTTTTTCGTCGGGCGTGACCGCAGATCCCAGATATACGCGCATCACGATTGTGAGCACGGGGGACGGACAGGTGCTTGAGCAGATCAAAAAACAGCTGGCAAAGCTGGAGGATGTTCTGGATATCAAGATTTTAGAGCCGGGTACTTCCGTTACCAGAGAGCTGATCTTAGTGAAGATCCGTGCGAAGGACAACGAGCGTCAGGCAGTGATGAATGCCGCAGAGATCTTCCGCGGCAAGATTGTGGACGTGACGCACGACTCCATGGTGATCGAGCTGACCGGGCAGCAGGAAAAGCTGGAGGCTTTCCTGGATCTGCTCTCAGGCTACGAGATATTGGAGCTGGCACGGACCGGACTGACAGGTCTTACCAGAGGATCTGCAAATGTTACATATTTAGAGTAGTTAGCTATATAATTTTATTTCATATTAAGGAGGCAACAAACAATGGAATCACAGGCAAGAATTTTTTATCAGGAGGACTGCAACCTTTCTCTCTTGGACGGAAAGACTATCGCAGTCATCGGCTACGGCAGCCAGGGACATGCCCATGCGCTGAATGCGAAGGAGTCCGGCTGCAACGTGATCATCGGTTTGTATGAGGGAAGCAAGTCATGGGATAAGGCCGTAAAGCAGGGCTTTGAGGTTTATACCGCAGCGGAGGCTGCAAAGAAGGCTGACATTATTATGATCCTGATCAACGATGAGCTGCAGGCAGATATGTACAAGAAGGATATCGCGCCGAATCTTGAGGCAGGAAATATGCTGATGTTTGCGCACGGCTTCAATATTCATTTTGGATGCATCCAGCCTCCGAAGGACGTTGACGTAACGATGATCGCGCCCAAGGGACCCGGACATACCGTTCGCAGCGAGTACCAGGAGGGCAAGGGTGTGCCGTGTCTGGTAGCGGTTGAGCAGGATGCCACCGGAAAGGCACTTGATATGGCTCTGGCATATGCACTGGCCATCGGCGGCGCCCGGGCAGGCGTTCTTGAGACAACCTTCCGCACCGAGACCGAGACAGACCTGTTCGGAGAGCAGGCAGTTCTCTGCGGCGGCGTCTGCGCATTGATGCAGGCAGGCTTCGAGACCTTATGCGAGGCAGGCTATGATCCCAGAAACGCATACTTCGAGTGTATCCACGAGATGAAGCTGATCGTTGACCTGATCTATCAGTCAGGCTTCGCCGGCATGCGCTATTCTATCTCCAACACGGCTGAGTACGGCGACTATGTAACCGGACCGAAGCTCATTACTGACGAGACAAAGAAGACGATGAAGAAAATTCTCTCCGATATTCAGGACGGCTCTTTTGCTAAGGAGTTCTTACTGGATATGTCTCCTGCAGGACGTCAGGTTCACTTCAAGGCTATGCGCAAACTGGCTGCTGAGCATCCCGCGGAGAAGATTGGCGAGGAGGTTCGCAAGCTCTACAGCTGGAATAACGAGGATGACAAGCTCATCAACAACTAAATGTGTTGTATCGGTTCGGCTCACTGATTTTTTGCAGCAGGAAAGCTCCTTCTCGCATGGTACGGCTGAACCGGAATTTAAAGATTACAAGTAGAAGGCAGGGGCGGATTTCACGTTTGTGGAATCCGTTCTTGCGCACGAGGCAGAGGAAAAATTTTGTTACAGATTGGCTAGTACAGCGTTTTTCAATTAACTACACCCAAAGAATTCCGTATTTATCAGTATTTTAGGCAAAAATATGGTGTAGTTAATTAGCGAACGATATACTAGTGTGCTCACACGTTCATTTTCAGCGAAATGACGCAGAATAAATTTTCAGTTTGCAAGGCGGCTGAACGAGGCGATGCGGCGGCATCGTTGAGTGAGGTCAGCGCGGCAGATGGAAATGCAGGCAAGTCATTTGGCGAAATATGAACGTGCCAGTACACTAAGGCTTCGCGGTAGCAGTTTTTCTGCGGCCCCGGCGCAGACGGACAACACCCTGCCCGATATTTACAGGAGGATGCTTCATGGCAAAACTTTATAATCACAAGGTGGTAGAACCCAAGTGGCAGGAGGTATGGGACGATGAGAAAGCGTTTGCTGCGTCGGCCGACTACAGCAAACCGAAATATTATGCACTTGTCGAATTTCCGTATCCTTCCGGGCAGGGACTCCACGTCGGACATCCGAGGCCGTACACCGCGCTGGATATTGTAGCGCGTAAGCGTAGGATGCAGGGCTACAACGTGCTCTATCCCATGGGGTGGGATGCCTTTGGATTACCTACCGAAAATTATGCAATTCAGAATAAGATACACCCGCGTATTGTCACGGAGAACAACGTGAAACGCTTTAAGGGACAGCTTCACGCGCTGGGCTATTCCTTTGACTGGGACCGCGAGGTGAACACGACGGACCCGAACTATTACAAGTGGACACAGTGGATCTTCTTAAAGCTGTTTAAGGCGGGACTTGCCTACAAGAAGGAGATGCCCATCAACTGGTGTACCTCCTGCAAGGTCGGACTGGCTAATGAGGAGGTCGTAAACGGTGTCTGCGAGCGCTGCGGCTCCGAGGTCGTGCGCCGGGTCAAGAGCGAGTGGATGTTAAAGATCACGGACTATGCAGATAAGCTCATCGAAGGCTTAAATGACGTGGATTATATCGAGCGTGTGAAGGTTCAGCAGAAAAACTGGATCGGGCGTTCTACGGGTGCAGAGGTTGATTTTCCGATCAAGGATAAGGACGAGACGCTTCGCATTTACACGACCCGGGCAGACACCTTGTTTGGCGTGACCTACATGGTCGTATCACCGGAGCATCCGATCATTGATAAATATAAGGATGAGATGGGCAACTGGGACGAGATCGAGGCGTATCGGGAGCAGGCGGCGAAGAAGTCTGATTTTGAGCGGGCGGAGCTTGCCAAAGACAAGACCGGCGTGCCAATCGACGGGCTGATAGCGATCAATCCGGTAAACGGCAAGGAGGTTCCGATCTGGATCTCTGATTATGTGCTCATGAGTTATGGAACCGGTGCGATTATGGCGGTTCCCGGGCACGACGAGCGCGACTGGGAGTTCGCGAAGAAATTCAATCTGCCGATCATACAGGTGGTGGCGAAAAACGGCGAGGAGGTAGACATCAATGAGGCCGCCTTCACGGATGTTGCCACCGGCGTGCTCATGAACTCCGACTTTTTAAATGGGCTTGAGGTGAAGGACGCCAAGGAGAAGATGATTGCCTTTCTCGAGGAAAAGAAGATCGGCACTGCGAAGGTAAATTACAAGCTGCGCGACTGGGTATTTTCCCGCCAGCGTTACTGGGGCGAGCCGATTCCCATTGTGGAGTGCGAAAAGTGCGGGTTTGTGCCCCTGGACGAGAGCGAGCTTCCGCTGCTTCTGCCCGAGGTAGACAGCTATATGCCCACCGACAACGGCGAGTCGCCTCTTGCGGCCATGACGGACTGGGTGAACACGACCTGCCCCTGCTGCGGTGGGCCTGCAAAGCGTGAGACGGATACAATGCCCCAGTGGGCGGGCTCCTCCTGGTATTTCCTGCGCTACACCGACCCGGACAACGGCGAGGCGCTCGCAAGTCCGGAGGCGTTAAAATACTGGATGCCCGTGGACTGGTACAACGGCGGTATGGAGCACACGACGCTGCATCTTTTATACTCCCGTTTCTGGCACAAATTCCTCTATGACGAGGGTGTGGTGAACACGCCGGAGCCGTACCAGAAGCGAACGTCTCATGGAATGATTTTGGGAGAGAACGGCGAGAAGATGAGTAAATCCCGCGGAAACGTGGTCAACCCTGACGACATCGTGCGGGATTACGGAGCGGACACGCTGCGCACCTACGAGATGTTCATCGGCGCCTTTGATCTGGCGGCTTCCTGGTCGGAGGACGGCGTGAAGGGTTGTCGTCGGTTTTTGGAGCGTGTCTGGAAGCTGCAGGATATGCTCGTG
>CASCGD010000018.1 GCA_949132985.1 uncultured Lachnospiraceae bacterium | reverse complement strand
TATCTTCTCAAGGAATGACGCGGTTTCACTGTTAAAAGCGGCGGCTAAAGGAGGCAGCCGCCATGAAGCACATACCCTATCGACAAAATCCGACGGTCATTGACCTATCAAAAAAAGTCTTGACAATGTCGTTATACGTTTGTATAATTACATTATACGATCGTATAATGAGAAGAGAGGAAGATTTTTATGAAGCAAAAAGGCGTTTGTTCCGAATTTCTGGCCGAATACGGGAGACGTACTTTCACGACACAGTTTTACGGAGGTGAGAAGGTCATGAAGAAGCGGTTTGAAAATATTTTTACGCGGGTGAGGAAGAAAAACGGCATGGCTGTGCTGCTATCTGCCGTGGTGCTGACGCTTGCGGTGGGGATGGTTTCAGGCTTTGGGGTGAGCGGCGCAGATGCGGCTGTCATGGCGGGAGCGAAGGAGCGCGCAAAGCCGGGAGCCGCACGTATTCAGACCTTTACAGCGGAAGCGGTGAATGTAGTTCCCGCCGTGCCGCAGTATGATTTTGAACAGGCGGGAAGGATTGGAACCGTGCGTGAGCTTCGCGGAATGCTGCCGGGCGCAGCCGAAGGGGTCTGGTACATGGTTTTGACTGACGGCGTGGAGTACTATTACGGCGCGTATGACTCCGGGGAAGCAGAAATTTTCGGATATGCGGTTTTTGACGGGCGATACGCCTTGCAGAACGGGATTTCGGTCGGAATGGCGATGGCGGAGGCGCTGGAGATGTATCCGAATCTGGCGGTTGCGGACTTTGACGGAAATGAGCTGAATCCGGGGATTAGAGGGCATCAGGGCTGGAACGGGACGGCTTACCCGCGAAGCAGCGAGGGCATGGACGAAGCGTGGGATTACGGCGGGATGGATTATGTGTGGACAGACCAGTTTGACTGCGTGATGATCGCAGATGTTGAGACGGAGACAGAGGGTGCGCCGCCTGTGTATGCAGGTTTTTTGGTAAAGGACGGGATGATCGCGGCGATCACGTTTTACCATCCGACGGCAGGCTGAGTATGTGCAGTAGTTCAGTGGAGGCGTGGAGGCAGGCAAAAAGGAGGAAACACCCTGCGGGTATACCTGCATGCCAGAAAGCAGGCAAAAAGGAGGAAATACCCTGCGGGTATACCTGTATGCCAGAAAGCAGGCGAAAAGGAGGAAATACCCTGCGGGTATACCTGCATGCCAGAAAGCAGGCAAAAAGGAGGAAATACCCTGCGGGTATACCTGTAGGCCAAAAAGCAGGCGAAAAGGAGGAAATTTTTATGGCAGTGATAAAAAAGAAGCTGGGCGAGGCGGAGCTTGAGATTATGCAGGTCATCTGGGCCAGTGAGTCCCCGGTCACCTCAAACTACATTTTAAAGGAGCTGCAGGGGCGGAGAAAGTGGCAGCTCTCGACGCTTATGACATCGCTCTCCAGGCTGGCGGACAAGGGCTTTGTGAGCTGTGACCGCACAAGCGGAAGTAATCTGTATGCGCCGCTTGTGCCGGAGGATGCGTACAAGACGGCGGAGAGCAAAAGCTTTCTGGAGCGGCTCTACGGCAATTCGATACAGAACATGGTGGCGACACTCTATAGCAACCGGGCTCTAAAAAGCTCCGATGTGGCCGAGCTGCGGAAATTTCTGGATGAGCTGGAGGAAGAGGTATGATCAGGGATATATTTCTTGCTGTTTTGGAGATATCAGTTGCAGTCGGAGGGATTGCAGCAGTATGCATGGTGGCGCTTCCGATTTTCAATAAGCGCTTCGCGGCAAAGTGGAGCTATTATATCTGGATTTTTCTGGCGGTGCGTCTGCTTGTACCGATGAGCGTGCAGAGTGTCTGGGAGATGGCCTCGAAGGCGGCGGGGGTGTTTCAGGAAAAAACTGAAGTACACCGGGAAATGCCGCTGCAGGCGCCGCGTCGGCGGATCGTCATTGAGGTGCCGCCCGTGATGACCGCGCCGATTGCCCCTCCTGAGAATAGACATACGGTGGTTACGGCGCTGGATATCGCCGCGTATGTGTGGCTGTTTGGATGCGGTGTGTGCCTGCTGTTTCCGACAGGCAGCTATCTGTGCTACCGGCGGCGGATGCTGCGGGAGACATATGCGCTGGGAGCAGTGCTTTCTTCGAAGGAGCAGCGCGGGTGGGAAGTGGAAATTTTGGCGCAGATGCACGCGCTTTCGGAGGAGCTGCATATCAGACGTTTGCCGCCGGTTCGGATGTATGGCGGGAGCATCAGTCCGATGATTATGGGTATTTTTCGCCCGGTGCTCGTTTTGCCGGAAGGCGGCTACAGCGAGCAGGAGTTATATTTTATATTGAAACACGAGCTGATACATGTGAAACGGCATGACGTGGCGGTGAAATTTCTGCTGGTGGCGGCGGGTGCTCTGCACTGGTTTAACCCGTTTATCCATCTGATGAAACGCCGCGCTGTGGTTGATATGGAGTTATCCTGCGACGAGCGGGTGATCCGCGGAATTGCATACGCCGACCGGAAGGCCTATACGGAGACGCTTTTTTCAACAATACAGGCAGCTTACGGAAAGCGGACGTATCTGTCAACACAGTTTTACGGAGGGAAGGAAATTATGAAGAGACGATTTCGGAATATATTTACAAGGGTGAGGAAGAAAAACGGTATGCCGCTGCTGGTGTTTTCCATGGCGCTGACACTGACAGCCGGAGCTTTAATCAGCTGCGGGGTGAGTGACGCAGGAGCTGACGGGAGCTTTCACCCCGTTGTGATGCGGACAGGAGGCGGCGATGCGCGGACAGAAGACGAGGGCATGTCCGACGAAAAGCTCTGCGAGCTGGCGAAACAGTATTTTGCCGTCCGTCATGCCGGAAAGGTGCCGCAGTTCGCGGAGATTGACGGGCTGACGGACGAGGGGCTTGTAAAGATTCATCTGTATGATATCGCGGAGGATAACAGCGTTGCCATGACGATGGACTGGTACACGGTTGACCGCAAAACAGGCATTGGGGAGGACGTCAATTTTGAAACGGTGAATCTTTTGGAGACAGCTGCGCAGACGGATGCAGACACAAAGGAAGAGGTGTTGTACGGGCAGATGGCCGGCACCTGGAGCATTGATTTTGAGCGCACGGAAAATTTGTGGGGGAGCGGTATTTCCTACGGAAACGAGATGAAGATTGCAGCCGACGGATATGGTTCTTTCAGTTATTACATCGGCATCGGAGTCGGAGGAACCGGAAAGTGCGAAATCGACGGCGACGCTTTAAAGGTCGAGGTGGAGCCGTACGAGGATCACACGGAGGGTACCGAGGCACTGACGCTTCGCTACGTGCATGAGAAAGACAACGAGTGGATTCTCATGGACTGGTACGGCGAGGAGGTTTACTGGATGCGGGCGGTCCAAACGGTGGAAAGGGAGACGACGCTTACCTTTATGAAGGAAGGGAAGGAGGAGAAAAAGCAGGCCGAGCTTGTATACGGTGCCGGTTTTGGCCTTTATCTGCCGGTGGATGAGTGGCAGATGAGTGCGCCTGACCAGTGGACATCGACGGTGAATGAGCAGGTCTCACTCTGGGTGGCGCAGTTTCAGGCGTCGTCCGCGGACGGGGCGTGGAAGGAATTGGAAAAGAATGGCTACCCGTTTGAAAACGGCGAGCTGCTGCAGGAGAACGGAACCATGATGCTGAAAATCAAGCTGTTTGAGACCGTGGGAGACGGCAGTGTGTGGGGCGTGTTCTACCGCTATCCGGCTGAGGCGGAGGAAGGCTGGGGGCAGGAGCTATCCGTTATTGCGGACACGTTTGGAAGCGCGGCAACAATTGGTTATGCCGACCATGCGAAGGCCGGAAGCGCGGAGGGTGAAGCGATCCACGAGACGGCAGAGGCGTTCGCGGAAGCGTACTTTGGCGGCGATGCGGATGCGCTGCGCGCTTATTTGGCCGACACCTTTGAGGGAAAAGCCGAAACCTATGAGGGAACGGGAACCGTAGAGGTATTGGCAGTGCGGGGGCTTGGCACGGAGGAAAACCTTCCTGCCGGAAGCACAAAGGAAATTTCCCTTGAGTTTCTGGACAGCACGGAGGAGAGCTATACCTATCTGACCCTCGGGTTTGTGAAGCAGGCGGAGGGCTGGAAGGTGCAGTGGTATGGACTGGAAAAGTAGCCGCCGGCTTTATCCGATGAGCACGGTTTTCCCCTCGAACGCAAAGCCGTAGGTGTGAATGCAGTTTGAGGGGATACCGTATCGGACAGATCCCCTCTGTTTGCATGGTCGTTCGAGAAAAAATATTCCATCATACTCAGGTTCAGCGTCTTTTCAAAGCGGGATGGACGGGCAATCAATGTCACTTCGTCATTACTTTCCCATCACTCTTTCACTCAAAATTTTTTTTGCATTTTTCCACAAGAAATTCGATGACGCGGTTTTTGTCTGCCCCCAGGCAGTGGCAGGGAATGATCAGCGCCTGTATCGCCGTATAAAAAATGTAAATATCATCGTCTTCAAAGCAGAGTTCCTCGATGTCCGCATAGTTCAGGCAAAATACGCCCTGATCATATCGCTCGACGATCATGGGTTCCAGAAATTCGATTTCCGAGCAGGCGTGGTACGGGAGCTTTCCGTTTTTCCGCAGGCGTTCGATATGATTGCGAACATTTTTTTCCAGCATTTTCGGAGCGCGCAGCACCCAGAAAACCGATAATGCAGTCAGGCAGGCTGCCTCCGTGAGGATAAACCCGGGCTTAAAGCCGGCGAGTGTGAAAAACAGAAGAACGAGAACGGATAAAACCGGCATTAAAAGCTGCGCGATGCGCACGGAGTGTTTTCCGTTCCAGGAGTGCCGGGCGTAAAAAATGTTAAATTTCAGGTAATCGTCGTCGTTTATGGTGATATGGTATTTCATGTTATTGCATTCTCCAATCGAAAAATCTACTGCCGTTTTTTCTGTATAAATAACATTTTATATGAATTGAGGAGGAATGTCCAGTTTTGGTTATACGGTTCTCATGTCCGCATGGTTCCCGTCAGATATTTGATTTTATATCCTGCCTGATTTATAATATTACTATGGCGGTTAAATATCGACGTTTTTACTTGTATAAATTTCTATCTGCTGTGTTGTCATCAATCGCTGCAGCACTCGCTACAGCGCAATCTTTTTCCTTGCAGAATAAAAATTTATTCTGCGTAAAATTCATTGATATTTAACCGCCATAGTAATAGAATAAAATATTGTGGAGCGGGTGCCTGGACAGAGCATATTTTCAGGTGCCTGTCTGTGTGGGAAAACCGGAAAGGAACCGATACCGTGATTTTAAGCGTCAGCCGCAGAACGGACATTCCGAATTACTACTGCGATTGGTTTTTCAACAGAATAAAGGAAGGGTATCTGTACGTCCGCAATCCGATGAATGCGCACCAGATCAGCAAAATCAACCTGTCCCCGGAGGTGGTGGACTGCATTGTATTCTGGACGAAAAACCCGGAGCCGATGCTTGAAAGGCTGGATGAGTTAAAGGATTACGTATTTTATTTTCAATTCACCCTTACCGGCTACGGGGGCGATGTGGAGCCGCACGTCCCGCACAAGAAAGCGCGGATGCTTCCCGTCTTTCGGAGGCTGTCGGAAAAAATCGGAAAGGAGAGGGTCATCTGGCGCTACGACCCGATTCTGTTTACGGAAAGATACAGCCAGGGATACCATTTAAAAGCGTTCGGACAGATTGCGGAGGCGCTGCGGGGCTTCACGGAACAGTGTGTGATCAGCTTTGTGGATCTGTATGCGAAAAATCGGGCTGGTATGAAAGCACTGCATCCTTTTTTCCCGGAGGAGCGGGAGCTTCTTAAATTTGCAGGCGAGCTTGCCCGGATGGCGGGTGAAAACGGGATGAAGGTCGCTACCTGCGCGGAGGCGCTTGACTTGTCCTCCTGCGGAATCGGGCATCATAGCTGCATGGATCAGGCGCTCATCGAGCGGCTCACAGGATGCAGGATTCGCGGGGCAAAGGATAAAAACCAGAGAAAAGAATGCGGATGCATGGAAAGCGTTGAGGTCGGCACGTACAATACGTGTAAAAACGGATGCGTTTACTGCTATGCAAACGGCAGCCCGGAAGCCGTGGCCCGCAGCTGTCAGATGTATGATGTGAATGCACCGCTTTTGTGCGGGAAAATTACCGGAGACGACCAAATCACAGAGCGCAGGGTGAAATCTTTGAGGGAGAGGTGCATAAAATGACAACACAAAAGATTGCAAAGGCGGGATGTGTTTCTGCCTTTGGCAGGTGAAAGCGGGGATGCCGGGAGACAGACAGGCCAAAACAGGGACAGATGCGGCTTGCGCAAGCCATATCTGCCCCTGTCATGATCATTGGGAATCGTTGAGCTGAATTTACGGATTTTTCAGCCGCGTTTTTTG
Organism: uncultured Lachnospiraceae bacterium; assembly: GCA_949132985.1. Classification (GTDB taxonomy): domain Bacteria; phylum Bacillota; class Clostridia; order Lachnospirales; family Lachnospiraceae; genus W0P33-017. The sequence goes on along the minus strand of CASCGD010000018.1, from coordinate 30,640 downwards.
ATGTTCTTAGTTCGGAGTACACCGGCACTATTACATTCCGGCCTTCTCCTTCAATTTTGCCATAAAGCCCTTTTTCTTGGGAGCGGTTTCCAGAGGACCGCGCATGCCCTTGATAGAAGTGATGTAGAGGCCGCTGACGGTTGCCTTGATCTGCTGTTTGACCGGAATCTGATCGAAGATCTCGCCGTCGCAGAGGAAGGTTGTCACCTTGGGTCCGACCTTTGCCTTGACGACAGGCATCTTGGAGCGGCGCATCATCTTGGGGGTCTGGTCGAGAACGGCCTGAGGCAGCCCCGAATCCACGAGTTTCATTTTCTTTTTATCTATGACGAGCATCGGAATGGTCTGCGCGATGGCTGCCATCTGCGCGTCCTGCTCCTCCTTTTTTTTCTGCATTTTTTTCCCTAAGAAGTACAGGACGATGACCGTGACAATCAAAACGGCCAGAATAACTAATAATACGATCATGGGTGTTGACATAATTTATCCTCCTTTTTCATCAGCCGCTTCGCCGGCCGGCATGGAATGACTGAACTGTCCTACATTGTATCATTCTCCGGGACAAAAATCAATAAATCCTTTTCAGTTGCTGTTTAGTATGATAATATGTACAGATAGCAGAAGGATTGCTACTGTGATCGGTTTCTCATCTGTGAAAAGTCACAGAGGATTTGCCGGAAAGTAAAATGAGTTGAAAGGAAGTACAAAAAATATGAGACATATGGATAAGGCGGGAAAAAATTTGAAGAGGAAATGGCTTGCAGCCGCAGGGCTTGCGCTGGCCGTTTGTGTGACGGGCTGCGGGAGCGGCAGCGGAGAGGGTAACGGGAACGTCAGCGAAAAAAACGAGATTCGATCCTACGAGGTGGAAAAGTACGTTACTCTGGGCAGCTATGAGGGGATGTCTGTGGAGGTTGCAGGTGATTTCGAGGTGAGCGAGGAGGATGTGATAAGCTACATCAACGACATGCTGACCTACTATCCGAATTATACCGACACGGACAAGCAGGTGGTGGAAGACGGCGATTGTGTAGACATCGATTACGAGGGAAAGAAGGACGGCGTCGCATTTGACGGCGGCACGGCCGAGGGGCATGTGCTGGAGATCGGATCGGACAGCTTTATCGACGGCTTTGAGGACGGACTTATTGGTGCGAAGGTGGGGGAAACGCGTGATCTGAACCTGACCTTCCCGGAAAATTATCAGTCTGCGGAGCTGGCGGGCGCAAAGGTGGTGTTTACCGTTACGGTCAACAAAATTGTGGACAAAGAAATCGTCACATATGACAAGCTGACCGACGATTTTGTCACCAGCAATTTCGACGGCATGGAGAGCGTGGAGGCGCTCTATAGCGAGACAGAGAGTTATATGAACGAGGACAGCGAGGAAAACCGTGTTGTGGCGGAGCGTGCGGCGGCACTGGACCAGCTTATGGAAAACAGTAAGGTGGCAGTACCCGATGGCCTGTTGGAGATGAAGGTCGATCAGTATATCCAGCAGTTTACGAACCAGAACTGTACGGATGGAACGACACTCCCGGATGTGCTGAGCAGCAAGTACAACATGACCGAGGAGGAGTTTAAGGAGACTATTACAAAGGAGATGTCGGAAAATCTGGACGACGAGCTGACGCTGGAGGCGCTTGCGAAGGCGGAAGGTGAGACCATCGACGAGGAGGGCTATGCACAATATATTTCGGAGATGATGACAAACGGAAATTATGAGAGCGAGGATGCGCTGTATAAGGCGTATGACAGCGACTATGAGGATGGCAGGACGTATCTGGAAAACCGTTATCTTTTGACGAATACACTCACCAATCTGGTGGAGAAATGCAGTTTTTCTTATACGGGTAAAAATGCGGATGAGGCCGAGTAGCGTATTCGCAGTGAATTTTGCAATGGAAAATATAGAAGTGAAAAGAGGAGATGAAAACATGGATTTGACAAACGTGAGGGATCTGTTTAAAAACAGGGACGAGTATTTTGGAAAGCAGGTGAAGGTAGGCGGCTGGGTGCGCAGCAACCGCAATTCGAAAAATTTTGGTTTTATCGTGGTCAACGACGGAACATTTTTTGAGCCGGTTCAGGTGGTTTATGGCGACGGCCTGTCAAATTTTGACGAGATCAGCAAGCTCAACGTGGGCGCGGCGATCATCGTGGAGGGCGAGTTGGTGGCGACGCCGCAGGCAAAGCAGCCCTTCGAGATTCAGGCGGCAAATGTAGTGGTGGAGGGCGTTTCCGACCCGACCTATCCGCTGCAGAAAAAGAAGCACAGCTTTGAATATCTGCGCACGATCTCGCATCTGCGTCCCCGCACGAACACGTTTGAGGCAGTATTCCGCGTTCGCTCACTGCTCGCCTATGCGCTCCACAAGTTTTTCCAGGAGCGGGATTTTGTGTATGTGCATACGCCGATTATCACCGGAAGCGACTGCGAGGGTGCAGGCGAGATGTTCCGGGTGACGACGCTGGATCTAAACAACGTTTCCCATACGGCGGAGGGGGATGTGGATTTTCGCCAGGATTTTTTCGGAAAGCCCACGAACCTCACGGTCAGCGGTCAGCTCAACGCTGAGACCTATGCCATGGCCTTTAAAAATGTTTATACCTTCGGGCCGACCTTCCGGGCGGAAAACTCCAATACGACCCGTCATGCGGCGGAATTTTGGATGATTGAGCCGGAGATGGCGTTTGCGGATCTGAAAGATGATATGGACGTGGCCGAGGATATGCTGAAATATATCATCAACTATGTGCTGGAGCATGCGCCGGAGGAAATGAAATTTTTTAACAGCTTTATCGACAAAGGACTTTTGGAGCGGCTGAAACATGTGGCGGAATCAGAATTTGCGCGGGTGACCTACACCGAGGCGATCGGGATTCTGGAGAAAAATAACGATAAATTCGAGTATAAGGTTTCATGGGGCGTGGATCTGCAGACAGAGCACGAGCGTTATCTGACCGAGGAGGTATATAAGCGTCCGGTGTTCGTCACCGATTACCCCAAGGAGATCAAGGCGTTTTATATGAAGCAAAACGACGACGGAAAAACCGTGGCGGCGGTGGACTGTCTCGTGCCGGGTATCGGTGAAATTATCGGCGGTTCCCAGAGGGAGGACGACTATGATAAGCTGATGGCACGTATCCGGGAGATGGGGCTTAATGAGGAAGATTACGGCTTCTATCTCGATCTGCGCAGATTCGGAAGCGCCCGCCATGCAGGCTTTGGGCTGGGCTTTGAGCGATGTGTGATGTACCTGACCGGCATGAGTAATATCCGTGACGTGGTTCCGTTCCCGCGGACCGTCAATAACTGTGAGCTGTAGGACGGTTGGCGGGAGAAAGGAGAAGTATGCAGGCAGTGATGGAGACAATCTTTGATCTGGTGTATCTGACGCTGGTCATCACGGTCGGGATCAGGATGATCCGCAAAAGCCGCGGGGAAAAGCAGTATGCCATGTTCGGGGCGATGGCGGTGATTCTCGGAGCCGGAGACGCATTCCACCTGCTTCCCCGCGCCTATGCGCTGTGCACGGAAGGCCTGGAACATGATACTGCGGCGCTGGGGATCGGAAAATTTGTTACCTCGATAACGATGACCCTGTTTTATGTGCTGTTCTATTTTGTGTGGCGTACCCGCTACCATGTGCGGGAGAAAAAGGCTCTGACGGCATGCGTTGGCGCTTTGGCGGCTGCGCGGATTGCCCTGTGTCTGTTTCCGCAAAATGCGTGGACGTCCGCAGATGCGCCGCTGTCGTGGGGAATATACCGGAACATTCCATTTGTGCTGATGGGGCTTTTGATCGTTGTGCTCTATTTTAAAAAGGCGCGCGAAACGGATGACAGAGCGTTTCGGTTTATGTGGCTGGCGGTTACGCTGAGCTTCGGATTTTATATCCCGGTCGTGCTGTTTGCAGATACAATCCCCGTGATCGGTATGCTCATGATACCGAAAACCTGTGCCTATGTGTGGGCGGTGCTGATGGGGTATTATGATATGAAAAGAACGGTCTGAAAAAAAGGAGCCGATGCACATGAATGCGTCGGCTTCTTTTTTGAGGGGACGAAAAACGCTCTGGCTGGAGCAGTTTTCGGCAGAAATGTTTCCCGGGGCGATTTTTCAATACAGGCGACAGGTAAATGAAAATGACTGCTATGCCCGCGCCTTTCTGATCTCCTCAATCAGTACGGGGATCACCTCGAACAGATTTCCTACGACACCGTAATCTGCAATATCAAAGATCGGTGCGTCGGGATCCTTGTTGATCGCAACGATCACGTCAGCGCTGCTCATACCTGCAACGTGCTGGATTGCTCCGGAAATACCGCAGGCGATGTAGAGCTTTGGACCGACGGTTTTGCCGGTCTGTCCGACCTGGTGGGCATGGGCGATCCATCCTGCATCGACTGCCGCGCGGGACGCGCCGACAACACCGCCAAGTGCATCCGCCAGATCGCGGATTGCATGAAAGCCCTCCGGGCCGCCTACGCCACGGCCACCCGACACGATAATCCCTGCGCCCTCGAGGTCAACATTTTCCGTGTCCAGTTCCCTGATGATTTCAAGGACTTTTGTGCGGATTTTTTCGGCATCCACATGGATATCTTCGTTTATGATCTCTGCGTGAGGTGTTGTCTGCTCACTCTTTTTAAACACGCCGGGGCGGACAGTTCCGATCTGCGGACGATGATCGGGGCAGAGAATGGTCGCCATCAGATTTCCGCCGAATGCCGGGCGCGTCCACGCGACATTTCCGCTCTCCTCATCGATATCAAGTCTTGTGCAGTCGGCAGTAAGCCCGGTTTTTAAGCGGCAGGAAACACGCGGCCCCAGATCGCGTCCGTTGTTTGTCGCACCGATCAGGATGCTTGCCGGCGCGTATTTTTCAGCCAGTGTGCAGAGTGCGCTCTGATATGCGTCTGTGCTGTAGTGTGCGTACTCTTCTCCCTCTACCACAATGATTTGATCCGCTCCCTGTGCATTTGCGGCGTCGACTGCCGGGGTGACATGGCTTCCAATGATAACGGCGACCAGCCTGCCTCCTTGTTTTGCGGCAAGGCTTTTGCCGGGTGTCAGCAGTTCCAGACCGACGTTTTTTGCGGTTCCGTCCTCGTTCGTCTCTACGAAGACCCAGAGATCCTTTGTAGTTTCATTCATCTTTCCTGTCTCCTTCCTGATATTATAATACGGCGGCATCGCTCAGCGCCTGAAACAGTTTTTTTGCGGCTTCTCCGGCGGTTTCCTCGATGATTTTGATTCCGCCTGTCTTTTTCCGGGGGACAAATGTCTTTTTCACCTTTGTGGGAGAACCTTTAAGTCCGGCCCGTGCCAGGTCAATGGAGGGGAGATCCTCAGCGGTGAGGGTGGGAATTTCAGCTTTTCTGGCAGCCATTTTCCGCTTGATCGTCGGAAATCTCGGATCCCATGCAGGTTTCGTAAATGTAACCAGCGCAGGCAGATTTGCCCCGATGATCTCGATGCCGTCCTCGGTTTCTTTACGGACTTTGATCATAGTTCCCTCGATCTTGGCTTCGAGACCGTATGTAATCTGCGGAAGATTTAAATGCTCTGCAATTTCCGGCCCGACCTGTGCGGTATCTCCGTCGATGGCCTGCTTTCCGCAGAAAATCAGGTCCAGCTTTCCCTCAAGCGCTTCAATCTTTTTGACTGCTTCGCTGAGGATATAGCTTGTAGCCAGTGTATCAGAGCCGCCGAATGAGCGGTCGCTGATCAGATATGCTTTATCGGCAGCGATCGCAATGCACTCGCGCAGCGCATCCGCTGCTTTGGGCAGGCCCATGCTGACCGCAATGATTTTTGTGTCCGGGTGCCTGTCCCTGATTCTGGCTGCCGCCTCCAGGGCATAGCCGTCAAAAGGATTCACGATGGCCGGAACGCCTTCGCGGATCAATGTGTTTTTTACCGGATCGATTTTGATCTCTGTCGTATCCGGAACCTGTTTTACACAAACAAGAATATTCATGGTTGTTCCTCCTTGCTTTTCTTTTTTGCCGTGTATCATAAGCGGGCAAATCACGTTGTTCTCCGGGTCCAAAAAAATTTTATCATCGGCAAATTGTAAAAACAATTTGTTAAAAATTAAGAATAAACAGGGCCAATGTTCTTTGATTGTTACACCGCAGGAAACATTTTGTTGATAATTCAGTAAACAAAAAGATATGTTTGATATGTCCTCTTGTGGTATTGTAGATATGAAACACTTTTTAATGTGAGAAAGACAGCGTAATTGTAAAAAGGGAGGTAACACATGAATTTACAGCATTTGACCTATTTCAATAAAATCGCGGAATGCGGCGTATTATCAAAAGCGGCGGAGGAGCTTTTTATTACTCCCTCTGCCTTGAGCCGTGCGATCACCAGTCTCGAGGAAGAGGTAGGGGTGACCCTTTTTGACAAAAAAGGCAGAAATATCGTTCTGAACCGCTACGGAAAAGTGTTTTATGAGTATGTGAAAAAGGCGATTGTCGAGATCGACGCAGGGCTTAATTCCATACAGAGCATGGCAAATATCTCGACAGGAAGCGTCCGGGTAAGCAGCATTTTTTCTGTCGGAACTAATTTTATCCCGGATCTTCTGACCGAATTTTACAAAACCACCTGCAACCAAAATGTAAAGATTGAGCTTTCGCAGAGGCCGACGACGCAGATCTTGCGGGACATTACAAACAATGACCTGGATATCGGCTTCTGCGGGGAGTTTGACATCGCAAAACAGTACAACGAGGTCAGCCGCGAGGCCATCTATGAAGAAAAAATGATGCTGGTTGTGCCGGAAAACCACCGGTTAAGCGGTCGGAAAGAGGTTTCCTTTGACGACATTAAAGACGAGGTTTTTATCGGCTATAACAATGCTACCGGAATCGTAAATACAATTTATGACGCAGTGGCAAGGAGCGGGCATAAGAATTTCAGGTTCAATACCTTAGTCGAGTCGAATGAAGATAACAACACGACGAATCTGGTGAAAAAAGGACTCGGGATTGCGTTCGTTGTGGATAATCCCAGCATCTACAACGGCGGCGTGTGCGTGCTCAAGCTCTCAGACCTCCATTTTTTCCGCACGATCTATATGGTATGGAAAAAGGATGCCTATCTCTCGCCTGCCGTCAAAAAATTTAAACAGATGGTCATCGTTTATAAGGATCAGATCCTTGATAAAAATAACTTTTAGCCTTCGGTTTTTCTTGACTATATTTCAATATACAGTTGACTTTTTGGAATAGAAAATAAGCATTTTATAGATCTTATCGTTAAAATATACAAAATTGTCCTTGGATTTTTTGAATGTTAAGCTATTTTCAACAAAAAAATTTAAGGAGGATTTGCAATGACGATGGAGAAAGAGAACAGAAAGATGCTTATTCCAGAGTTCGGCCCCTTTGCAGGGCTTCGTGTGGTATCGGCGGGATCGCTGGTGGCTATGCCGCATGCTGGGGCAATGCTGGCCGATTTCGGCGCGGAGGTTATCCATATAGAGCGTCCGGGAGTTGGCGATACGCTTCGCTCGCTGGCGCCGTTTTCCGAGCATTCGAAAGAGCCGCTGAGTAACGCCTGGGCACAGGAGGGGCGAAACCGCCTGAGTATGACGCTGGATTTAAACCTCAACAAGCCGGGTGTAAAGGAGATTTTTTTCGGTCTGATCAAAGATTCGGATATTTTTATGGAAAATCTGGTATGGCTTGATAAGCTGGGAATTAGTGATGATGAGCTGCTGGAGATTAACCCCCGGCTTGTGATCGCCCATGTGAGCGGCTACGGCCGTCCCGAATTTGGCGGTGACCCGGAAATCTGCAACCGCGCTTCTTATGACATGATCGGACAGGCTTTCAGCGGTTATATGTTTTTGAACGGTGATCCGGATGCGCCTACCCCCACGCTTACAAAGCCCTGGATGAATGATTATGTCTCAGGCCTTCACTGTGTATTTGGCGTTTTGGCCGCATACCTGAACGTGTTAAAGACCGGAAAGGGTCAGGTTGTGGATGTCGCACAGTTTGAGGCGTGCGGAAGAATTATGTGCGATTCATTTGTCACCTATACGGAGAATCACAAGATTACGCACCGCAGCGGTACGAAGTCGAGAGCGTTCCAGCCCTATGGTATCTTCTTTGACAAAAATAAGGAGAGCGTTGCAATCGGCGCTTTCGGCCCTGCCGTATTGAAGCGCTTTGTACAGGCTGTCGGCTGGGATCCTGGATATTTCAATTACAGGGACGTCTCCTCCGGACCGGAAGCCATTGATTCGGAAAAGGGCCGGGAGCTTGACCGGAAAATCGGCGAGTGGTGTTCAGAGCGCACCGTGGACGAGATTGTCACGCATCTCTCAAAGTACAAGGTTCCCTGCTCAAAGGTCAACAATGCCGAGGATTGCTACAACAACAGGCATTTCCATGACAGAGGCGACTTTATTACATATACCGACGAGACCAAGGGGGAGGATGTGACGACCTTTGGCTTCTGTCCGAAATTCAGCGACACGCCCGGCAGGGTATGGCGCGGCGCGCCCCGTCTGGGACAGGACACGGAAACCATTCTGCGTGAGCTCGTCGGTTTTGATGAAACGAAGATACAGAACTGTAAAGACGCAAAGATCATCTGATAAACGGGAGGAAATATATGTTTGAGTTAAATGAAGCGCAGAAGGATATTCAGGATATTGTGAGACAGTATGCACAGGAAAAGGTAAAACCGCTGGCGGAGACGATTGATAAGGAAGCCCGTTACCCTGCGGAAAATATAGAGGGACTGACTGAGATGGGCGTTATGGGCATCAATATTCCGGAACTGTACGGCGGCTCTGAGATGGATGAGCTTACGAAATGTCTCGTGATCATTGAGCTGGCGAAGGTGTGTGCGAGCACTGCCGTGATCGTCGACGTACATTATCTTGTCAGTGACATTATTTTGAGCATGGGAACAGATGCTCAGAAAGCAAAATACCTGCCCATGGCTGTAGAGGGCAAACTTGGCGCCTTCTGCCTGACGGAGCCGGGCGCAGGCTCTGATGCCGGCGGGTTAAAGACGAAAGCGGTGAAAGACGGTGACGACTACATTATCAATGGCGCAAAATGCTTTATCAGCAACTGCGGCCCTCACGAGGGAAATCATTTTGTGGTTATCGCGCTTACAGATCCTGAGAAAAAAACCCATGGCGGCATGACGGCATTTCTGATCGACCGCGACAACCCGGGACTTTCGATCGGAAAGACCGAGGATAAAATGGGAATCCGCGGCTCTGAGGTATCTGAGCTGATTCTGACGGACTGCCGCGTATCGTCGGATGCGATTCTGGGAAAGGTTGGAGACGGCTTTAAGATTGCTATGATCGGTCTGGACGGCGGCCGTATCGGAATTGCCTCACAGGCAGTCGGAATTGCCTCCGGCGCGCTGGAAGCGGCCGTAAAATATGCAAAGGAGCGGGAGCAGTTCGGAAAGCCGATCGCGGCAAAGCAGGGGCTTCAGTGGTATCTTGCAGATATGGCGACACGCCTGGAAGCGGCAAAGCTGCTGGTCTATGAGGCGGCTGACCTGCGGGAGCGCGGCGAGGATGTGACGACTGTGGCGGCCATGGCGAAGCTATATGCCGGTGAGGCTGCCTGCTATGTGACGGATCTTGCGCTGCAGATTCATGGCGGTTATGGCTATATGAAGGACTATGCGATTGAGCGGATGTACAGGGATGCCCGCATTACCCGGATTTATGAGGGAACCAGCGAGGTTCAGAAAATGGTCATTTCCCGAAATGTGATCAACCAGTATTGATCCGCAGCATATTTTGACAGGAGTACATATGAAAGCTTTAGAAAATATAAAGGTTCTTGATTTTACCACACTCCTTCCGGGTCCCTATGCCACACTGATGCTGGCGGATCTGGGAGCGGACGTATTAAAGGTCAGTTCCGGGAGCAAGCCGGATATTGTGCTGCAGTACGAGCCGTTTATCGAGGGAACGGAAATTGCGGCGAACGAGGTATGGCTGGGGCGGAATAAAAGGAATATTTTTCTGAACCTGAAACATCCAAAGGCTCTCGATGTTGTCAGGCGGCTTGTGAAAAGCTATGATGTCGTCGTGGAACAGTTTCGCCCGGGGGTTATGGAGCGCCTGGGACTCGGCTATGAAACGCTGAAAAAAGAAAATCCTTCTTTGATTTACTGCTCGCTCACGGGCTACGGACAGACCGGGCCGATGGCAAATGCGGCGGGACACGACTGTAATTATATGGCGCGGAGCGGCAATCTTGCAATGGCGGGATACCGGGATGCAGGTCCGGCACCCATCAATATCCAGATCGCGGATATTTGTTCCGGTTCGTCAAATGTTGTGATCAGCATTTTGGCGGCGGTCAACTACCGCCATATGACCGGAAAGGGACAGTATATTGATGTGAGCATGATGGACGGACTCGTGCCTTTAACGGGGATGGACGGCATCCGCTATCTCACAACCGGAGAGGAGAGCGGGCGGGAATCCAGACGCTTAAACGGCGGATCACTGTATGGTTATTATGAGACCGGCGACGGTGAGTATTTGAGCGTCGGGTCGCTGGAACCGAAATTCTGGGCCGGCTTTTGCACCGGCATCGACTGCCCGGATCTCATTGAGGAAGGTGCTCAGCCGAAGGATTTTGAAGCGGCCCGTGAGCGTGTACGCAAAATCATAAAGGGCAAAACAAGGGCGGAGTGGATGGACATTTTCAACAAACTGGACTGCTGTGTCGAGCCGGTGATGTCCCTGAGAGAAGCGCTGGATTTGGATGAGCAGATCAGGGCAAGGGAGCTTGTGGTGGAAGTAGATGTTCCCTGCTCCGGCGGCAGGAAGGTCCGCCAGCTGGGCTCGCCCTTTAAATTATCGGAGTGTCCTGTAACTTATGAAAAGGGCGGTTATCCGCTTGGATACCATACAAAAGAAGTGATGGAGGAGCTGGGCGTGGATTACGATGAGCTGGAGGCGGACGGAGCTTTCGCCTGACGGCAATCCATGAAAAAAGGACACGGGATAACGCAAAAACGAAAACCGTAGAAGCGATAACTGCAAAAGGGCAGCGCCGATGACGTAGGCGCTGCCCTTTTGTGCTGTGTTCCTTTAAATTGCCGAGGAGTAAAGATATTTCTCCTGCTCAGGTGTGAGGGTGTCGATATTTTTTCCGAGGAAATTCAGTTTGCGGACGGCAACCTCGTTGTCCACGTCCTTCGGAACGACGATGAGCTTTTCGTTCAGCTCCTTTCCGTGCTGTACGAGATAGCGGGCGGAGAGTGCCTGAATTGCGAAGCTCATGTCCATGATCTCCGCGGGATGGCCGTCGCCGCAGGCAAGGTTCACCAGGCGTCCCTCTCCGAGCACATAAATATTTTTGCCATTTGCCAGAGTGTAGCCCATGATATTGCTGCGCTGCTCATAGGAGTCCGTGCACATTTTCCGTAAGCCTGCCATGTCGATTTCCACATCAAAATGTCCGGCGTTGCACAGGATCGCTCCGTCTTTCATGACCTTCATGTCCTCGCAGGTGATGACGCCTGCGCAGCCGGTGACGGTGATAAAGAAATCGCCGGTCTTTGCGGCCTCGTGCATCGGCATCACGTCAAAGCCGTCCATGACTGCCTCGATGGCCTTGATGGGGTCGATCTCCGTGACAATGACCCGTGCGCCCAGCGCCTTTGCGCGCATGGCAACGCCCTTGCCACACCAGCCGTAGCCTGCCACAACAGCGATTTTTCCTGCGACGATCAGGTTTGTCGTGCGGTTGATGCCGTCCCAGACGGACTGTCCGGTGCCGTAGCGGTTGTCAAACAGATGCTTGCAGTCCGCGTTGTTTACCATGACCATGGGGAACTGCAGCTTGTCCTCCTTTGCCATCGCAGCCAGGCGGATAATGCCGGTGGTCGTCTCCTCGCAGCCGCCGATCACGTGTTCCAGACGGTCGCGCATGGAGGTGTGCAGCATGTTTACCAGGTCGCCGCCGTCGTCGATGATAATGTTGCAGTTGTTCTCCAGAACCTTCGTGATGTGGCGGTTGTACTCCTCCTCGGTGGAACCGTACCACGCGAATACGTTTAAGCCTGCTTTTACCAGCGCTGCGGCAACATCGTCCTGTGTGGAAAGCGGGTTGCTTCCGGTGATGTACATTTCTGCGCCGCCGGCAGCTAAAACCTTACACAGATAGGCGGTTTTTGCCTCCAGATGGATGGACAGTGCGATGCGGATGCCTTTGAAGGGAAGCTCTTTTGAAAAATCTTCCTCCAGGGAGCGCAGCAGCGGGCAGTTTTTGCGTACCCAGTCGATCTTGTGCTCGCCGGATTCGGCGAGGTTTATATCCCGAATTTCGTAGCTCATACATTTCCTCCTGTAAACGAATCGTATTTTTTTAGAAAGATATTTCTATTCTAATGGATTTTCAGTAGAAATGCAAACCGTTTTTTGTTATGCTATGATCAGATAAAATATGATAGCCTCTCCGGGAGAATGGTAACCGGATGTCGCTTGTGTGGCAGGCAAATGATATGGAATAAACTTACGGTATAGCAACAAAAAAAGCAGAGGAGACTATAATGCGGATTACTAAAAAAAAGAGACAAATAACGGTATCTGAACAGAGCAGAAGACCGGGCTGTAAAAATAAAAAAAGCCGTGTGCTTGCGGCGGGATGTGTGCTTGCGGTGGCATGCTTACTGACGGGCTGCGGTGAGGAGAATGTGGAAAATGCGCTTGCGTACCGAAAGATCGGCATCAATGCCATGGCAGAGGAGGATTATGAGGCTGCCATCCAGAATTTTCAGAAGGCGCTGGACCAGTCAAAGGGACAGATCCGCAATCTGGAGCTGGATATTTGTATGCAGAAGGCGGAGGCGCTGTATTTGAACGGGCAGACGGAAGATGCGATTGCAGTGTGTGATGCGGTTCTGGAATACGACGGGGGTTATGCAAACGCATATTATCTGCGGGGCAATCTGTATTTGCGGCAGAAGGATTCCCGGAAAGCCCTTGAGGACTATGAGCGGGCGGCAAAGAGTGCGAAGATGGATTATGAGGTTTACATTCAGCTCTACGAGAACTTAAACCGTGCGGGAATGCAGCAGGAGGGTCGGGGATATCTGGAGGAGGCTCTGAAGCTGAAGGGAAAGGAACGCTATCATCTGACGAACCGGGGGTATATTTATTACCTCATGGGCAATTACGAGGAGGCAAAAGGGCAGCTGCTGCTGGCAGTCCGGGAGAAGCGAAAGGAGGGTGAGGACGACAAGGCGGAGCTGTATCTGGCACAGACAGCGGAGAAGCTTGGTGACGAGGCGACCGCAGCGGAATACTACAATGCTTATGCGAAGGATCACGCGGACGATTCCGTTGTGCTGGAGGAGCTTGGCAACATCGCTATGGGGAAGGCGGACTATGCAGGCGCATATGACTATTATCAGAGAGGCCTTGAGGCGGCGAGCCCGGTCAATGAGCAGTCGCTGCGAAGAGGCGTTATCGCGGCGTTGGAGCAGCAGTACGAATTTGAGCGTGCAGAAGATGAGATGGCGCAGTATGTGCTGGATTATCCGGAGGATGCGCAGGCAGCGCGGGAGTATGAATTTTTAAAGACCCGGACTGCGGCTGCAAGTCAGCCGGGAAGCGAACAAGGAGAGCCGGAGGAGAGCGATGAGCAGACGCAGTAGCTTTCGGGCGTGCGGGCGGCAAAGCCCGGTACGGGCCGGAAGAAAAGAGTGGTTGACAGACATTTCTGATTGTCGGCACGCTGGAAGAAAGGAACATGGAATATGCACGAAAATAAGGAAATAGAGGAGCGGGTGATTCTCGTAGGCGTCAGTGAACAGGAGGGGGACGACGCAGAGGATTCTATGGAGGAGCTTAAGGAGCTGGTGCAGACAGCGGGTGCGTCGGTGGAGGGAACCGTTCTCCAAAAGCTGACGCGCAGGCATCCGGCGACTTATGTGGGCAGCGGAAAGGTGCAGGAGATCAGGGAGCTTTTAATGATGACGGATGCCACCGGAGTTGTGTGCGACGATGAGCTGAGTCCGGCGCAGATGCGCAATCTGGCAGACCTGCTGGATACAAAGGTCATGGACCGCACGCTTGTGATTCTGGATATTTTTGCAAGGCGGGCGGCCACAAGCGAGGGAAAGATTCAGGTGGAGCTGGCACAGCTCCGCTATGAGATGACGAGACTCACAGGCTACGGGAGGTCCATGTCCCGTCTCGGCGGCGGCATCGGGACGAGGGGACCGGGTGAGAAAAAGCTGGAGACGGACCGCAGAGTTATCGCCGGACGTATTTCCCAGCTGAAACGGGAGCTTGAACAGGTGAGGCAGCACCGGGAGGTCAACCGAAGCCGCCGTCTGAGGGCGAATCAGCCGGTGGCGGCAATTGTGGGCTACACAAATGCAGGTAAATCGACACTTTTAAATGCCCTGACGGATGCGGATGTGCTGGAATGGGATGCACTGTTTGCAACCCTTGATCCCACTACAAGGCTGCTCACGCTTTCAGGCAGACAGGAGCTTTTGCTGACGGACACGGTCGGCTTTATCCGCAAGCTCCCTCATCATCTGATCGAGGCATTTCGCTCGACGCTGGAGGAGGCGAAGTATGCGGATTACATCATTCATGTGGTGGACGCTTCCAATCCTCAGATGGAAAAACAGATGTATATTGTGTATGAAACTTTGCGGGAACTGGGTGTGGAAGGCAAGCCGGTGCTTACACTTTTCAATAAGCAGGATCTGATCAGTGAGCGTGAGGCGCTGCACGATGCGAGGGCAGATCGCACCCTTCACATTTCGGCGAAGAACAGGGAAGGGCTGGAAGCGGTGAAAGAGACGCTGGAGGCAATGCTTCGGGAAAATAAAATTTTTATGGAGCGGCTGCTTCCCTACAATCAGGCGGGCATTGTTGCGAAAATACGCACGTCGGGGGAGCTGGTGGCGGAGGAATACCGGGCGGAGGGCATATTTATTCAGGCGTACGTCCCGCGCTCCCTTTACCATCTGGCGGCTTTCGGCGAGGAAACATAGACAAAATATATATGTAAAGAAACATTTTATGCAAGATGACATTTCCGGTAAAAAAGCTATCCGAAGTGCGTTGCGATTGTGATTTTTATATGTTAAAATGAAATTGTTCATAGAACAGGAGGACAAAGCATGACACTGATGATTAAGGGCGGTCGTGTACTGGACCCCGCGACCAAAACAGACAAAATTGCAGATATTTATGTGGAGGATGGAATTGTAAAAAAGATCGGAGAGGGTTTAAAGGAGCAGGCGCAGGAGACGGTGGATGCGTCGGGCATGTATGTGATGCCGGGCTTTATTGATATGCATGTGCATCTGCGTGACCCGGGGCAGACCGACAAGGAGAGTATCGAGACCGGTGCGGCTGCTGCGGCCAAGGGAGGCTATACCACGATCCTGGCGATGCCGAATACAAGGCCGGTGGTGGACAACTCCGATGTGCTCAGCTATGTACTCAACAAGGGAAAGAGCGTAACCCCGGTGCACATCTACCAGGCAGGCTCGATTACGGTGGGCATGGCAGGTGAAAAGCTGACGGATCTGGAGGATATGGCGGCGCACGGTGCGATTGCCTTCAGCGAGGACGGAAAGTCCGTGGCCAGCACGAAGCTGTGCTGGGATGCACTGCATGAGCTCTCAAAGCTGGATCTGCCGCTGCTTGATCACTGCGAGGAAAAGGCGCTGATGGGAAACGGCGTTATCAATGAGGACCAAAATTGTGAGCGGCTTGGATTGCCCGGCATCCACAATACCGTGGAAAACGTCATTGCCTCCCGGGATTATCTGTTGTCGGTGGAGGCCGGAGCCAGACTGCATCTGTGTCACTGTTCGACGAAGGAGGTTGTAGACATGCTGCGGCTGGCAAAGCAGCGGGGACATTCCGTGACCGCTGAGGTGTGTCCGCATCACTTTACGCTGACCTCCGATGACATACCGGGCGCGCCCTGGTCAGAGGATGTGCAGGGGCACTATGAGGTGCCGCCGACACTTTCCGCCAGCCCTATGAATCGTGAGGGGCTTGAGATGGTAAATTACAAGATGAACCCGCCGCTTCGCACGAAGGAGGACCGGGATGCACTCATCGAGGGCCTGCGGGACGGCTCTGTTGACTGTATCGCCACGGATCATGCGCCCCACACGGCGGATGACAAGAACAAGGGTATGACGGACGCGCCCTTTGGCATTGTGGGCCTGGAGACGGCGGCGGCGCTGACCTACACCGAGCTTGTGGAAAAGAAGGTGCTGACTCCCCTGCAGATGGCGGAAAAGATGAGTTACAATCCTGCAAAAATACTTCGACTGGATACAGGCGTGATCGCGGAGAACAAGGAAGCGGATCTGGTGGTATTTGATCCGAAGGCATCCTATGTGATTGATAAAAACACCTTTGTATCCAAAGGGAAAAATACACCTTTCCATGGCAGAGAGGTGAAGGGGCGGGTGATGTTTACCATCATCGGCGGTGAGGTTGTGTATGCATACAAAGAAAGGGACACAGAGAAATGATCAATATGCTGATAGAAAAAATTAAAAAGACAAATGCCCCCATCGTGGTAGGCCTGGACCCGATGCTCTCCTATGTGCCAAAACCGCTTCTGGACGCGGCGTTTGCACAGTTCGGCGAGACGCCGGAGGGAGCGGCCGAGGCAGTCTGGCAGTATAACAAGGGCATTGTGGATGCGGTTTATGATTTGATTCCGGCGGTCAAGCCCCAGATTGCGATGTACGAGCAGTTTGGCATAGAGGGCGTAAAGGTGTTTCAGAAAACCGTGGACTACTGCCATGAGAAAGGGCTGGTGGTGATCGGAGATGTCAAGCGCGGCGACATCGGCTCTACTTCCGCGGCATATGCTGCCGGACACCTGGGAAGGGTGCAGATCGGAAGCAAATCTTATCAGGCGTTCAATGAAGATTTTGCGACGGTAAATCCGTACCTTGGAACGGACGGCATCAAGCCCTTTATCGATGTGTGCAGGGAAGAGAAAAAGGGGCTGTTCATTCTGGTAAAGACATCGAACCCTTCCAGTGGGGAGTTTCAGGACCGCATCATCGACGGAAAACCGCTTTATGAGCATGTGGGTGAGAAGGTGGCTGAGTGGGGCGCAGATTGTATGGGCGATTCCTACAGCTACATAGGCGCGGTGGTTGGAGCAACCTATCCCGAACAGGGGTGGGCTTTGCGAAGGATCATGCCAAAGGCGTTTATCTTAGTGCCGGGCTATGGCGCACAGGGCGGACAGGGTAAGGATCTGGTTCACTTTTTTAACGCTGATGGGCTGGGCGCCATCGTTAATTCCTCACGTGGTATTATCGCTGCCTACCGGCAGGAAAAATATAAGGAACAGGGCATTACTCCGGAAAATTATGCGGATGCGTCGCGGCTGGCGGTGGAGGATATGATCGCTGACATTGCCGGGGCGCTGGGAGCGTAGCCGGGGAGCGCCTGAGATTATCATTTTCGGAACAGGGAATACGGACCATAGCCTGAGAGGTATCAAGCGGCTACGATAGGAGAATTTCATGACAGAAAAATTTTACGAGGATGCGATCATTATCCGTCAGGAGGAGATCGCGACAAATATTTACAGTATGTGGCTGCACACGGAACAGATTGCGCGGCTGGCAAAGCCGGGGCAGTTTGTAACGCTCTACTGCAGAGACGGGAGCAGGCTGCTTCCCCGTCCCATCAGCATTTGTGAGGTTGACAGAGGCGATTGCTCCATCCGGCTTGTATACCGCATTGCAGGGGCGGGGACGGCAGAATTTTCCCGTTATCACACCGGAGAACAGCTTCGGGTGATGGGACCTTTAGGGAACGGTTATCCGAAGAAGAGCAGGAAAGCGTTATTGCTCGGCGGCGGTATCGGCATTCCGCCCCTGTTACAGCTCGTGAAGGAGCTGAACTGTGAAAAACAGATTGTTTTAGGCTTTCGCGACGAGTGCTTTCTGGTGGAGGAATTTGAAGCCTGCGGCAAGGTGTACATAGCCACCGAGGACGGAAGCCGCGGCACAAAGGGAAATGTGCTGGATGTTGTCACAGAAAAAGGTCTTGATGCGGAGATTATTTACGCCTGCGGCCCGATGCCCATGCTTCGCGCGGTGAAGCAGTTTGCGGTCCAGCACGGAATCCAGACCTGGATTTCTCTGGAGGAACGCATGGCATGCGGTGTCGGCGCCTGTCTTGGCTGTGTGTGTAAGAGTACAAAAAAGGATGCGCACACGCATGTGAAGAACAAGCGGATCTGTACCGAGGGACCGGTATTTCGTGCGAGGGAGGTGGATATCTGATGAATATGGGCGTAAATCTTGCGGGAATTTCTCTGAAAAATCCGATTTTGACTGCTTCGGGGACTTTTGGCTCCGGCGAGGAGTACGCGCAGCTTATGGACTTGAACAAGCTGGGCGGGGTCATCACAAAGGGGGTTGCGAACGTTCCGTGGGAGGGCAATCCGACGCCCCGCATCGCAGAGGTGTACGGCGGCATGCTGAATGCCATCGGACTGCAGAATCCGGGCATAGACGTGTTTGTGGAGCGCGATATACCCTTTCTGGCGAAGTATGACACCCGTATTGTCGTCAATGTGTGCGGCAGGAGCGAGTCCGACTATGTAGAGGTGGCGGAGCGGCTGGCGGATCAGCCGGTGGATCTGCTGGAGATTAATATTTCCTGCCCGAACGTAAAGGAGGGCGGTATCGCATACGGACAGAATCCACACGCGGCGGCGGAGATTACCAAAGCGATAAAGGCGGTGGCAAAGCAGCCCGTTATCATGAAGCTCAGCCCGAACGTGACTGATATCGCGGAGATGGCCAGGGCGGTGGAGGCTGCCGGAGCTGACGCAGTTTCCCTGATCAACACGATCACGGGTATGAAAATCGATGTCCGCAAGCGCCGGTTCGCGCTGGCCAACAGAACCGGCGGGCTTTCCGGCCCCGCGATCCATCCGATCGCGGTGCGCATGGTCTATGAGGCTGCACAGGCGGTCCGTATCCCAATCGTCGGATTGGGCGGCGTGATGTGTGCTGAGGATGCGCTTGAGCTGATTCTTGCGGGTGCTACGGCAGTGTCGGTGGGTACGGCAAATTTCACGAACCCGCGCATCACGGAGGAGATCACAGACGGCATCCGCGAATATATGTTGGAGGAAGGTGTGGAGGATATTAGAGAGCTGATCGGGGCGGTGAGGTGAACGGGTGCAGCCTTGTGAACAGGAGGAAGGCAAATGCGAAGTATTTTTTGGAATGCCTTCCGACGACGGAAAGAAACTATTGATTTTTATCTTCTGAATTGTTATACTACATTTAATGACAGAAAATGATTGGAGAGAGCGTATCCTGTCTCCTGTCGCAAACCAGATGAATATTTGAGGGAAGATCAACATAAGTCTGCCGGGCTTATGTGTTCTTTCCTTTTGTTTTTTTATGCACAGGCCCGCATAAGGAGACTTGCTGCAGGGGCAGCATGCGGGCCGCGCGGCGAGCGGGAAAAGATGCCTCTTCCCCTGCTCGATTTAAGGGATAAGGAAAAATGAGACTTTTATTAAACCGAATGAAAACGGTATTTTATACGATAGCGGCGGCATTGGTTCTTTTAGGCATACTGGCTATTCTTGACAAAAACAATGATTTTTCCCTGACACAGAGAGAAAATGTGCACAAATTCGGGGCAACCTATATGACCATGAACAATCCTTTCTTTGAGGTGATCAACGAAACAATACGCGCTACCGTCGAATCAAACGGGGATATTCTGATCACAAGAGACCCTGCGCTCGACGCGGCCAGACAGACGCAGCAGATGTATGACCTGATCGACGGGGGTGTGGAAGCGATATTCATTGCACCTGTTGATTTTGAGAAAATTATTCCTGCTATCAAGTATGGGAGGGAGAAGGGCATAAAAATCATATTGGTGGACACGGAGATTTATGACGATAGTCTGGCAGACTGTACGGTTGTCTCGGATAACTATTATGCGGGAGTTCTCTGTGCCGAGTATCTTTTGCAAAAAAAGGAGAAGGGAAAGATTCTGATTTTTGAACATCCGACAACCAAATCCTCAAATGACCGTGTGGAGGGGTTTACAGACACGCTAAAGGGGAATGAGAATTTTGAGATTGTGGGCAGGCTGGATGATGCAGGACAGCTTGAGATTGCCATGCCGCTAATGATTGACGAGCTGAAAAAGGGTACGGAATTTGATGTTGTTTTTTCGATCAATGACGTGGGTGCCCTTGGCGTGATGGCAGCACTGAAGGATTACGGGAGACTGGAAGGCATATCTGTTCTCGGGGTGGACGGCGCGCCGGAGGCGAAGTCCATGATCAAAGAAAAGATTATGCTCGCAACCTCGGCTCAGTATCCGTCTGAAATCGGACAGAATGCGGTGGATCAGCTTTACAATATGATCGAAGGCAGGCCGGTTGAAAAGAAAATAAAAGTTTCGGTCCATTTAATCAGTGAGGAAAATATAAATGAATTCAGTACAAAGGGATGGCAGTAGCAAATGGATACATCGGTATTAAAGAATTCCGCGTTAAGTTTTATGAAAAGCTTTAATTTCATAACAGTGCTGTATATTTCCGTCGTTTCTGCGGTAACCATTATAAAAATCGGAAACTCCGGGGGAGCAGTTATGTTTCTGAAAAAAGTAAACACGCTGCCTCCGGTTCCGGGGAAAATGCTTTTTATTTCTCCCAGTTTTTTTGTGCTTTTGATGGTTCTGATGTACATCCATGACAATTATGAGATCAAACAGCAGTGGCGCATGATTATTTTGGAATTTATATGTACTGTTTTTGTGATTGTTGCGCTGCAGGTAAACTATAACGGCATCATCCTTCTCTTTGTGGCTCATATCATGAAATACTTTGAGGGAAGCAGTAAAAAACTGCTCCCTCTGATACTGGGCAGTACATTTTTCCTGATTTTTGATTTCAACGCCTGCTCTAATTTTTTTAAAATCACTTCCTTTGAGACCTATACGGAGTATTACATCGGGACAGTGGCGGCGGTTTTAATCCTGATCAAAAATCTTTTATCGACTTTAAACATCATTCTCTTTATTGTATATACAATTTTGCACCTGCGGGAACAGATGGATGAAAAGGATGAGATAAATTCCCTGAATGAACAGCTGCGGGCCGCGAACACAGAGCTTGAAAATTTTGCCGCCGAATCGGAAAAGCTGGCCCAGACAAGGGAGAGAAACCGTCTGGCCAGGGAAATACATGATACGCTTGGACATACCCTGACCGGCATTATCGCCGGGATTGACGCGGCAATGGCCGTTGCCGATGTTTCACCCGAAACGTTAAAGCGGTATCTGTCGCTGGTCTCGGATGTGGCAAGGCAGGGCATGACGGATGTAAGGCGCTCCGTCAATGAGCTTCGGCCCGATGCGCTCGAGCAGGGAGATTTGCTCTCTGCAATCCATAAAATGATCTCGCAGATGGGCGCCGCCTCCAAGGTGGATATCACATTGGACAACCGTGCGGGCAGGCTCTCCTTTGGCGAGGATGAGGAGAAAATCATCTACCGCATCATTCAGGAAAGCATCACCAATTCGATCAGACACGGAAAGGCGGACACGGTCAGGATCCGGGTGACACGGGAATACAATATTGTGACCATAACAATAAGAGATAATGGTATCGGCGCTCCTGATATCGAGTTTGGCTTTGGACTTACACATATGAAAGAACGGCTGGACATGCTCGGCGGGAAGATACATGTTGACGGAAGCGACGGGTTTTGCGTGGTGGCAGAAATTCCGATAAGGTGGGGAACGGAAAATGATTAAAATACTAATTGCAGACGATCAGGAACTGATCAGGGACAGCCTGCGCATTGTGCTGGCCGGGAAACCGGATTTTTCGGTAGATACTGCGGCTAACGGTATCGAGGTGGTCAGGGCTGTCAGGAGGGATAAGCCGGATGTTATTTTAATGGATATCAGAATGCCGGAGATGGATGGCGTGCAGTGTACCCAGATCATCAAAGAAAACTATCCTGAAATAAAGATTATTATTCTGACGACTTTTGATGATGATGAATACATTTTCAATGCTTTAAAGCATGGGGCCAGCGGTTATCTTTTGAAAGGCATTTCCGCGGATGGGCTGATCGAGGCAATATATAAAGTTTTCCATGGAAATGCCATGATCAATGAGGATATAGCTGGGAAGGTTGTGAAAATGTTTTCGCAGATGGCGAGGGAAAATGCGGCGGCCATTACGGTGAATGTGGAATACATAAAGGAGATTACGGAGTCGGAGTGGAAGGTGATCGGGCTTGTATCGAAGGGTCTGTCCAATAAGGAGATAGCAGCAGAGCTTTTCCTCACGGAAGGCTCCGTAAGAAACTATTTAAGCTCTGTCTTAAAGAAGCTTGATCTGCGTGACAGAACACAATTAGCGATCTGGGCTGTACAGTGGAGGAAAAGTTAGCTTTGATGAAAAAGAAGATCAGGGGCAAAAGATTTGCCGCAGGCGTTTTTTTGGCGGCAGTGCTGGTGGCAGCGCTAGTCTCGCCGTATTATTTCCGGCATAAAAGGACAATAACGCTGGGCTTTTTTACCAACAGTCCATGGGGAGTTCCGGACGCTTACACCTATCAGCTTATCGATGATGCGGTGGAGAAATTTGAAGCCGGACATCCCGGAGTGAAGGTAAAGTTCGTAAGCGGAATCCAGAAAGATGATTATTCGGAATACATTGCGTCCGCTTTGATCAAGGGAAACGCACCGGATGTATTCTTTGTACTGCCGGAGGATTTTTCCGCGTTTGCAGGTACGGATGCGTTGATGAAGCTGGATACGTATATTGACAGTGATGCGGACTATGATACATCCAGGTATTATCGCGCATCCTTTGAATTTGGAAACATTTCCGGCAATCAGTACGGGATTCCGTTCGAGAGTGTGCCGAGCATGATGTTTGTAAATAAAACGCTGCTGAAAAATGAAGGAATAGGTGCAATACCGGAGGATTGGACATGGGAGGATTTTTATAGGATCTGCAGCAAGGTCACCAGGGATACGGACGGCAACGGGCTGGAGGATCAGTTTGGCGTCTACGGCTATACCTGGCAGCACGCTTTTATCACAAACGGTGTGGATGTTTTTGACGCAAATGGTACGGGATGCGATCTGCTCAGCGAAAATGCGATAGAGACTGTGGATTTCATTAAGGCGATCAATGAGCTTACAAAAGGAAATATTGTCACGGCAGATGACTTTGATAAGGGGAATGTGGCGTTTATGCCTGCACTTTTGTCGGATTACAGAACCTATAAGCCCTATCCCTGGAGCATTAAAAAGTATACGAATTTTGAGCTGGGCTGCATCACGCTGCCACGGGGAGAAAAAGGCGATAACAAATCAACCATGAGCACGCTTCTGCTGGCCATGAATTCCAGAACAGACAACGCGCGGCTTGCCTGGGAGCTGATAAAAACTTTTTGCTACGATATAGAAATTCAAAGTGAAATATATACTTACAAGGAGGGCGCGTCCGTATTGAAAACGGTTACCGATTCCATGACGACGATGTTAAGCATAAATCAGATGCTGTCCGAGGAGGGCGGAATGGACATAAACCTGATTACATCTATTATGGATCATGCCGAGCCGGATTATAATTTTAAGGATACTACGTCGGTGAAGGAAATCATTGATGCCGGCATTGATGATATTGTAAAAAACAGGACGGATTCAAAGATCGGACTGCAGATGATAGAAAAACAGGTCAGAAGCTTTCTGGCTGAATAGATATTTGAAAGGGTTTGCATATGACAAATGTCAATGACATCTGTCATATGCAGACCTTTTTGATTCCCGTGAGCAATGAGGGAAATAGCCATGTTTGCATGGATATTTGACTTGACAAATGTCACTAAAAAAGATATGACATCCGGCAATAGGCAAGTCAAGGCTGTTTTTATACAATAGAGACAGTTAAGAACTGCGAAAGCAGAATAAATATTACAGCGAAGGGAGGCAGGGATTGGATGAGTGACGGATATATTTTGCAGATGAAAAATATCACAAAAACATTTCCGGGGGTTAAGGCGCTCTCTGATGTGACGTTAGAAGTTTCAGAGGCATCCATACATGCAATATGCGGCGAGAACGGCGCGGGAAAATCCACCCTGATGAAGGTTTTGTCAGGAGTCTATCCATATGGAAGTTATGATGGCGAGATCTTTTTTCAGGGTAAAAAAATGGCATTTAAAAATATCAAGGACTCTGAACGCGCGGGAATCGTTATCATTCATCAGGAGCTTACGATGATTCCTGAATTGTCCGTTACGGAAAATATTTTCATGGGCAATGAAATTTTGGAAAAGGGACTTATAAACTGGGAGAAGGAACGAAAAAGAACAAGAGAGCTGTTGAAAGAAGTCGGATTACATATTGACCCGAATACAATTATCAAAAATCTGGGTGTCGGGCAGCAGCAGCTTGTTGAAATCGCAAAGGCACTGTCGAAAAATGTTAAAGTGCTGATTCTGGACGAACCGACATCATCGCTGAATGAATCGGATTCGGAAAATCTGCTGAAGCTGATGCTTGGTCTGAAAAAACAGGGAATTACCTGCATTATGATTTCCCACAAGTTAAATGAGATCGCAGCGGTTTCCGATTATGTGACGGTGATCAGGGACGGGCAGACCGTGGATGGCTACGCCGTGGAGGCGGGCAAGGTTGACGAGAACAAAATTATCAAGGCTATGGTGGGACGTGAAATCGAAAACAGATATCCGGAGCATACGCCTGAGATTGGAGAGGTGATTCTCGAGGTATCGGGCTGGAATGTTGAGGATGCGAAGGTCCCCGGAAAAATGCTCTGCAAAAATTCTGCATTTTATGTCAGATCCGGAGAAATTGTCGGGTTTGCCGGTCTTATGGGAGCGGGCAGAACGGAACTGATGAGATCCCTGTTCGGAAAAAATATGGGGATTTTCAGAGGCGGGGAAATGAAAATAAGAGGCAGAAAGGTCCGGCTGAATTCTGTCCGGGAGGCGATTAAAAATAAGGTTGCCTATGTGCCGGAGGACCGCAAGGGGCTGGGATTAAACCTTCTTGACTCGATCCGGAAAACCGTTGTAGCCGCAAATCTGGATGCGATTAAAACAAAGGGCCTTCTGGATTTTGATAAGGAGCGGGCAGCCTCGGAAAAATACAGAGATTCTCTGAGAATTAAGTGCCGAGACGTGGGTGTTGGCGTAAATACTTTATCCGGTGGAAACCAGCAGAAGGTGGTCCTTTCAAAATGGATGTTTACGGAGCCGGATATTCTCATTCTGGATGAGCCGACAAGAGGTATTGACGTGGGCGCAAAATATGAGATTTATAAACTGATCCATGAGCTTGCGGATCAGGGGAAGGCAATTATTCTGGTGTCTTCCGAACTCCCGGAGCTTCTCGGAATGGCAGATCGGATTTACACGATTTTTGAGGGAAGTATTACGGGCGAGATTTCTGCAAAAGAGGCAAATCAGGAAATGTTAATGAAGAAAATGACCATAACGGCTTAAGAGGAGACGGAAATGAAATATGTGAAAAAGGTGTTGGGCGAGGATCTTCGTCAATATACGATGGTAGTTGCCCTGGTAGCGCTGATTATAATCTTCAATATTATATCGGGAGGTAAGATGATTACTTCCTCGAATTTTCAAAATTTATTATCGGGAAATGCTTATGTTTTGGTTTTAGCTTTAGGAATGCTCATGGTAATTGTAATCGGACAGATCGATCTGTCGGTAGGCTCGGTTGCAGGCTTTACTTCCATGGTAATGGCGATCGCCGCCCGCCAGTTTAACCTGCCGTGGTATCTTGCAATTCTGATTGCGCTGGCAATCGGCACAATAGCCGGGGCGTGGCAGGGATTTTTCTTATCGGTGCTTGGCATTCCGGGATTCATCACAACGCTTGGCGGTATGATGATATTCAGAGGCGGTGTTATTTGGATATCAAACTCAATTTCAGTTCCTGTTCCCTCAGAGCTGAAATGGTTTGGTGCCGGTTATCTTCCTGAATGGGGACCTGCATTTACCGGGATGAACAACTCAACGCTATTGCTCGGAATTATTGCAATCGCTGCGTATGTAATTGCCCAGATGAGGAAATTTGCCCATTCAGGGGATGTTACCGGAAAGAAAGAGGAGTTTTGGCCGTTTGCAGTCCGCATCGTGATTGTGGCGGCTGTGATCGGATATGCGACATGGCTTTTCGGAAGCGGAAGGCCGGGCACAAGCTTTCCGATTCCCGGACTGTTTCTCATGATACTGATCATCCTGTATTATCTGATTACGGAACGGACATCCTTCGGACGACATGTCTATGCGGTAGGTGGAAATAAGATGGCGGCAGAGCTTTCCGGCGTAAATGTAAGAAGAACGTATTTTCTTACAATGCTGAATATGTCAGTTCTGGCAGCCGTGGCGGGTATCTTGTTTGTGGGGCGCTCGACAGCAGCGGGACCGGCGGACGGAACCTCATGGGAGATGGATGCCATTGCATCCGTATTCATCGGCGGTGCGGCTGTATCAGGCGGCGTTGGAACCGTCATTGCAACGATGGTCGGCGGCCTGGTGATGGCGGTTTTGAACAACGGGTTGATGCTTATGGGCGTCGGAGCAGACAAAACACAGGTTATAAAGGGCTTTGTGCTTTTAGCAGCCGTAGCCTTTGATGTATATAACAAGAAAAATAAGGGGTAAAATCCCGAAATTTCAAAACAAAAAGGAGGATATGAATTATGAAAGCAAAAAAAGCGGTGTCACTTTTGTTGGCGACAGTACTCGCGGCAACTATGCTGACAGGCTGCGGCGGGGGCAGAGGAACGGAGGAGACCGACCAGACGGACGAGACACCTGATGATGCAGGTGAAGAGAAGCCTGACGATGCAGACGCGGAGGGTGAGGAATCCGAGGATGAAGAGACGGGCGAGACTCCGTCCGCAGAGGGCGGTATCGTAGGTGTAGCGCTGCCGTGGCTTGGAACACAGAACTGGGCAGAGGCGGAAGTGATGTTTAAGGAACAGCTTGAGGCTGCGGGATACGAAGCGATTATCCAGGCCGCTGACCAGAAGGTTCCGCAGCAGCAGCAGCAGATCGAGTCCATGATCGAGAACGGTGCACAGGTGATCGTTGTCGGCCCCGTTGACGGCTCACAGCTCGGCTCGGTGTTGGAGAAGGCAAAGGATGCGGGCGTATACGTGATCGGATACGACAGGCTGCTGGAAAATACGACAGGTGTTGACGGTATCGTGCAGTTTGGCAGTGTGAAAACGGGAGAATTGCAGGCAGAGGCGCTCCTTCAGGGGTTAAAGGAGCAAAAAGGCGAGGCTCCTTACAACATAGAGCTTTTCGGCGGCGGCCCGGCTGACCCGAATGCGCCGAATTTCTTCACAGGCGCCATGTCAGTGCTCCAGCCGCTCATCGATGACGGAACACTGGTTGTTGTATCGGGACAGACCGATTTCACACAGTGTGCGACAGCAGACTGGGATAACTCAAAAGCGCAGTCACGTATGGATGCCATTCTTGCGGGCAACTATTCAGACATTGAGATTGACGGCGTTCTCTCACCCAACGATGGTATTGCCCGTGCGATCATCACATCCTGTGAGAATGCAGGACAGCCGATTCCCGTCGTATCGGGACTGGATGCGGAAAATGAATCGGTTGAGTGGGTATGGTCTGGCAGACAGTATTCTACAGTCGCAAAACCGACCAACGCGCTTGTTGAGGAGACCGTTTCTATTATCAACAGCCTCTTAAGCGGCAGCGGGATGCCGGAAACTGATGTGACGGCAAACAACGGCATGATTGATGTACCTGTTTACGAGCTTCCTCCTGTCGTTGTGACAAAGGACAACGCAAAAGAAGTATTTGCGGATGACCCGGACAGACTGGCTCTGCTGAAAGATTAATATTTCTTTTGATTCAC
The DNA here is from genome assembly GCA_949132985.1 of uncultured Lachnospiraceae bacterium. Lineage (GTDB taxonomy): Bacteria > Bacillota > Clostridia > Lachnospirales > Lachnospiraceae > W0P33-017. The sequence goes on along the minus strand of CASCGD010000018.1, from coordinate 2,651 downwards.
CAAAACTGTACCTGGACACTTAGCGAGTGCGAGCCGAAAGGCGAAGCAGGAGTTTCGTGTCCAGGTACAATACTATGTAGAAAAAAGACGAGGTCAAAAAGTGAGAGATGGCATGCATTGCAAATTAATCTGTATCGATATTGACGGAACACTTTTGAATGATGCGAAGGAAGTGCTGCCTGCGGTGAAAGAAGCCGTGAAAAGGCAGTATGAAAAAGGCAGAAAAATTGCGCTTGTCTCCGGGAGAATGCCCTGCGCAGTGACGCTGGTCGAAAAGCAGCTTGAAATGGACTGCATAAAAGTATGCAACGCCGGCACCTTTATCATTGTGGACGGGTTATGCGTGAAGGAGGAGATTCTGTCAACCCATACGATGAAGCAGCTGTATACGGATATCGCCAGGAAGCATCATGTTCCGCTGTGGGTTTATCAGGGATATAAATGGTATGTAACCGAAACAGACAGCTTTGTGGAGCGGGAAACCGATATCATAAATTATCAGCCGGAAGCTGTGAATCCGTTTGAGCTGGCCGAAGTTTGGGACAGGGACGGGATAAAGCCCAACAAATTTCTGATAGCGGCGGAGGAGAAGAAAACAGACGAAATACAGGCAGAATTAGAAGGGTGGAAAAACAGGACATTCAATGTTGCAAGATCCAGCGGAAATTATCTTGAAATTTTTTCAAAAAGTGTCGATAAGGGGAAGGCAGTTGCAGCTCTATGTGATATTATAAAGATAAGCACGGAAAATGTAGTTGCAATCGGGGACCATGAGCTGGATATTCCCATGATTGAAACGGCAGGTATTGGAATCGCAATGGGAAATGCGATACAGGGGCTGAAAGAAAAAGCCGATTTTGTTACGTTGACGAATAATGAAGCCGGGGTGGCGCTTGCGCTGGATGAGTATTGCGGCTTCTGATTGATGTTCGGCAAGAAGGAGGAAACACCCTGGGGTTACCTGCATGCCAGAAGACAGGCAAAAAGGAGGAAACACCCTGGGGTTACCTGTATGCCAGAAAACAGGCAAGAAGGAGGCATTTATGCATGAGATAATCAGGAAATATGCAATCGATCAGGAGGAAAACAAGATATTTCTAAAAGAGATCAGGGAAAACCTGCTTGCCTTCGGGCACCGTTTTCCTTCACCGGCGGGAAGCTCTTATTATCTGGGGGACGACGGAACACCGTGGAAGGATCGCAAGAGGGAGACGTGGATCACCTGCCGCATGGCGCATGTGTACAGTATCGGGATATTTCTGGGACATGTGGGGAGCGAAGAGCTGGTGGATGCGGCGCTTAAGGGTCTTGGAGGAGAACTCCATGACCAGATGAACGGCGGATGGTATCCGGGTGTCACGGCAGAGGGAAACGTGCTTCCTGACAAGCAGTGCTACGGGCACGCCTTTGTAATCCTGGCGGCTTCTTCGGCACTGCTGGCGGACAGAAAGGGAGCACAGGAGCTTCTTGAGAAGGCATTAGAGCTTTTCGACCTTCGTTTCTGGGATGAGAAGGAAGGGCTTGCTGTTGATACATGGAACACAGAATTTTCCGTTTTGGATGATTACCGGGGATTAAATGCGAATATGCATACCGTAGAGGCATTTCTGGCTGTGGCAGATGCAACAGGAAGGGAGGAGTATCGAACCAGGGCGGGGCGCATCATTGACCGTGTAATTTCCTGGGCGGCAGACAATGAATGGCGCATCCCGGAGCATTTTACAAAAGAGTGGAAGCCGGATCTGGAATATAACAGAGCGTGCCCGGCAGATCCCTTCAAGCCTTACGGAGCTACACCTGGGCATGGAATTGAGTGGGGACGGCTCATTACGCAGTGGGCGTTGTCCGTGTACAAGGAGGATGAACGGGCAAGGAAGCCTTATCTGGACGCAGCGGAGCGTCTCTATCAGAGAGCGGCTGCGGATGCATGGAATGCGGATGGCGCGCCGGGAATTGTATATACAACGGACTGGAAGGGCGAGCCGGTCATTCATGACAGGATGCACTGGACGCTTGCAGAGGCTATCAACACATCGGCAGTCCTGTACCGTGCAACGGGGAAGGTAAGATATGCGTCTGACTATGCACAGTACATGGAATATCTGGATACGCAGGTGCTGGACCATGTAAATGGCTCCTGGTTTCATCAGATGAATGAAAAGGGGGAGGTAACCGGAAGCGTATGGCCGGGCAAGTCGGATCTCTACCACGCATTTCAGGCAACACTGATTCCTTATTGCAGGACGGATGTGTCCGTTGCTTCGGAGGTATGCCGGACCCGGTAAGATTTGCCGGCGGACGCTGGTCATGCAGTCCCGGAACCGGAAGGAACCGCATAAGCAGAGTGATAGAGCCGGGAATCGAAAACAGGTTCCCGGCTCTGTTTTTGACAAAATGTATAGTTTCTGTGACAACACTTTTTGAGGGTGCTGCCGTCCCTGTTTTTTTATTTCTTTTTCGGTTTGATTTTCTTTGACAGGTCTTTCCGAACAATCTTACCGTCAAAGTTCTGGCGGAGTTTGTTCTTTATTTCTTCGCGGGTGCTTTCGCTCGCTGTAGATTGCTCCATCTTTCCATCCTCCTACGGCACTTAGCGAAAGAAATCAAACTCATCCACCGCAAAAGCGATGTCAATCTGGAATGGCTCACGC
>CASCGD010000017.1 GCA_949132985.1 uncultured Lachnospiraceae bacterium | reverse complement strand
ATATTCGTGCAGAAAAATGAGTGAAAAAATCAGAAATTCCGGCAGGGCATTTCATTGATTTTTGAGCGCAGAGGGGGCTAGGGGGAAACAATGTCGTCAACTTAAGCCGAAAATCCGCTAACTATAAATTTACGCGTATGAAAAAACCATTTGTTATTCCGTGATGACTCACTTTCCTTTTGAAATGTCTGTTTGGACGGATAATGACAGATAGAGGGGAGTGTTGAAAGTATGGGCAATTATAACATAGATAAAGTACCAATTTGGGAGAAAGCTAATTTGACGATTAAGGAAGCGGCAGAATATTCCAATATCGGAATTAATCGGATAGAAGAATGATTAAAGATGCCAAGTTGTAGTTTGGTGTTGTATGTGGGAAAAAGAAACTTATAAAACGTAGAGAATTTGAACGTTTTCTAAGCCGTACATTGGAAATATAGAAATACAATGATTTACTTTCAAGCCTTGATATGCTATACTAGCAGAGGTGTTAAGGCTCTTTTTTGAAAGGAGCTTTTACTATGGGAAAGGACATAAAAGGAAGGAGCCTGGCGTTGGAATAAGCCAAAGGTCGGATGGCTTCTTTGCGGAAGATTTACTACGAAATACGGACAACGGAAGCAGAAATTATTCCGCACATTACAAGAGTGCAGCTTTCCATGCATGTATAGCGACATACGTTCGCCTCCAGATGTATCGAGGGCGGTATGAAGCCTAAGACGTTACAAAAGATAATGGGACACTCAAATATAGGAATTACTGTGAATTTATATGTTCTGTAACAGAGGATGAGAAACAAAAAGAAATTGACCTTGTAGCAAATACTCTTAATGTGTTATAATGGCGCACTACATGGCGCACCAACTCATGAGGAATACTGAAAACACCGTAAAATCAAGGAATTTTAGAAGGAGAATAGAAAGGTGAAACTTGGAATTGTGGGACTCCCCAACGTGGGAAAAAGTACTTTATTTAATTCGTTGACAAAGGCGGGCGCGGAGAGTGCAAACTATCCGTTCTGCACGATCGACCCGAACGTGGGCATCGTGGCGGTGCCGGATGTGCGCATTGTGAAGCTGGGCGAGCTCTACCATACGAAAAAGGTGACTCCGGCAGTGATCGAGTTTGTAGACATTGCGGGGCTTGTGAAGGGTGCCAGTAAGGGCGAGGGACTGGGCAACCAGTTTCTTGCGAATATCCGCGAGGTGGATGCCATCGTGCATGTGGTGCGCTGCTTTGAGGATGAAAATATCATTCATGTGGACGGTTCGGTGGACCCCGCCAGGGATATTGAGACCATCAACCTGGAGCTGATCTTTTCCGATCTGGAGATTTTGGAGCGCAGGATGGCAAAAGTGTCGAAGCAGGCGCGTATGGACAAGACACTGGCAAAGGAGATGGAGCTGATAGAGGCTGTGAAGGCGCATCTGGAGGAAGGAAAGATGGCGCGCACTTTTGAGGTGCCGGAGGATGAGGATGCGCAGGCATGGTTTGCCTCATATAATCTTCTGACCTCAAAGCCGACGATCTATGCCGCCAATGTGGCGGAGGATGATCTTGCGGACGACGGCGCGTCCAATTCCTATGTCGGCGCGGTCCGCGGGCTGGCTGAGACAGAGCAGGCGGAGGTGTTCGTGATCTGTGCGCAGATCGAGCAGGAGCTGGCAGAGCTTTCCGAGGAGGAAAAGGAAGAGTTTTTAGCGGATCTCGGAGCGAAGTCCAGCGGATTGGACAAGCTGGTGGAGGCCAGCTATAGCCTGCTGGGACTCATCAGCTTTCTCACGGCAGGCGAGGATGAGTGCCGTGCCTGGACCATCAAAAAGGGCACAAAGGCGCCGCAGGCTGCCGGAAAGATTCACACTGATTTCGAGCGGGGCTTTATCAAGGCAGAGGTGGTGAACTATCAGGATCTTCTGGACAACGGAAGCCTTTCCGCGGCGCGGGAAAAGGGGATTGTCGGCATGGAGGGCAAGGATTACGTCGTGAAGGACGGTGATGTCATACTGTTCCGCTTTAATGTGTAGCCGCACATTTTCTGCCTTTTTCAGGTGTGCCGACGGGGGCTTTGCCGTGACGCGCAGAGGAACTGACGCACAAAAGAACGTCGGATACATATGCTATACAAAGGGGTAAAACAGGCGGCAGGCAATGCGTTTATGTGAATTGGAGGACAAAGAGGTTATCAATGTGGCGGACGGCAGGTCGCTTGGTTCTGTGATGGATCTGGAGTTTGACCCGAAATGCGGGCAGATTGAGGCGTTGATCGTTCCGGGACCAGGACGCTGCTTCGGGCTGTTCGGGAGGGAATTTGAGCTGCGGATTCCGTGGCGATGTATCTGCCGAATTGGGCCGGATACGGTGCTGGTGGACATTGAATTCGAAAAATGCAAGCATAAGGGCTGAAATTGTTTGACTTTTTTTTACAAAATTCCTATAATAAAATTGTTAGCAGGTATTTTGTTGGGAGGGTAACTATGAAGTGTCCATATTGCAGCAGTGAAAATACGCGAGTTATAGATTCCAGGCCGGCCGATGACAATAATTCGATTCGGCGGCGCCGCTTGTGTGATGCATGTGGCAAGCGTTTTACAACCTATGAAAAGGTGGAGACGATTCCGCTGATCGTTGTAAAAAAAGATAATAACCGGGAGCAGTACGACCGTGCAAAGATCGAGGCGGGCGTGTTGCGTGCATGTCATAAGCTGCCCATTTCCGTAGCGGAGATGAACCAGATGATCGATGACGTGGAGACGGATATTTTTAACCGCGAGGAGAAGGAGATTCCGAGCATCGTCATCGGTGAGCTGCTCATGGAAAAGCTGAAGAATTTAAACGCGGTTGCCTATGTGCGGTTTGCATCCGTATACAGGGAGTTTAAGGATGTGGAGACCTTTATGAATGAGCTGAAAAAAATGCTTGGATAATATGGGTATCTGGCAAATGCGGTCGTAAAGCGAAACGTGAGATTCATGGACATGGTATCATTGTATAAAAATTGGAAAGAAAGGAAAAGTCTTCGGTGCATAGCCGAAGGCTTTTTTTCTCATACTAGCCTTGCGAAGAAAATTCATCTTCTCATAATCGAAGCAGGGCGCAAAGATATGCGCCGTTTATGGGAGGCTGCGCTGCAGCTTCCCACATGTTAAATTAAAACAAGCGAGGTAGATAACAATGATTTTGACAGAAAAAGAAAAAACATCCATCGAAGATCTGCGGACACAGGAGAAGTCGCTGGTAGAAAAATATCAGCGCTGCGGCAGCGAGGCGAAGGACCCTGTTTTGCAGGATTTGCTGGGAGAGGTCGGGAAAATGCAGCAAAAGCACTATGATTCCCTTGGACAGGTGCTCTCAGGAACAGTTCCGAGCTGTAACTGCAACTGCAAGGCAGGAGCGGAGTATCAGCCGAAGGCGACCTATACCGGCATGACCGAGACAGAGGACAAGAAGAACGACTGCTTTTTGGCAACTGATTGTATCAGCGCTGAAAAGCTGGCGTCCAGCGAGTACAACACAAACGTGTTTAATTTCAGCGAGCCTTCCGTGAGAAAGCTTCTGGCGGACATTCAGGTGGAGGAGCAGAATTACGCGGAGATGCTTTACAAGTATAAGACCGTAAATTCCATGAAATAGTATAACAGCAAGCCGGTCTTTTTGGCCGGTGTGCAGGGCAAAATACGCCAAATCGAAAATGCTTTGAAAAACCGCGGGCAGGATTGCGAACCTGTCCGCGATTTTTGTAGCAGTTCAGTCATCAGCTGTAAGCCGGGAAAATGGCGTATCTCACAGCCAATGAGCCAGGCAGCAGGTTTGCGCAGAGTCAGCTGCGGGGGAAGCGCCGCATGAGCTTCTGCGAATGGCGCAAAGCAGACCTGTGACATTTTTTGCCGCACATTTCTTGCGAAATCGGGGATTTGTGGTATTATTATAAAATAAAGACGGGAGGAATATGACATGCGGCAGGTTTTTTACCCGAAGGAATATAAGGCTTCGGCCTACGACATCGATTTTGCGCGTTGGAGAAAAAAAGGATACCGGGGGATTATCTTTGATGTGGACAACACGCTGGTGCCCCACGGCGCTCCGGCAGATGCCCGGGCAAAGAAGCTGTTTGAAGAGCTGCACGCACTGGGCTTTGCGATGACGCTGTTATCCAACAACGGAGAGGAGCGGGTGAAGCCCTTCTGTGAAGCGGTCGTGGGTGCGGGCTATATTTATAAGGCCGGGAAGCCAAAGCGCAGGGGATACGTGCATGCGATGGAGCGAATGGGAACGGACGTACATACAACGCTTTTTGTAGGCGACCAGATTTTTACGGATGTCTGGGGAGCGAACCGGGCGGGTATTTACACGATTCTTGTAAAACCCATTCACCCGAAGGAGGAAATTCAGATTGTGCTCAAACGGTACTTAGAGCGTATCGTTTTATATTTTTATTTCAAGAAGGAGAAATACCCAAAGGGTATGCCTGAATGCCAAAAAGCAGGCAAGGAGGAAAGCAAAAATGCGAAGCATTTTTTTGGAATGCTTTCCGAGACTTGCCCGAGAGCGGAAGCGAACGGGCGTTACTTTGAAAAGGAGGAAAGAAGATGAAAATTGCATTTGGAAACGACCATGCGGCAGGTGAATTAAAACCGCTCTTGCTGGAGTTGATCGGTGAGCTGGGACATGAGGTGATCGATGTGGGTGTGGCTGCCGGGGAAGCGGTGGATTATCCGATTCCCGGTGAGAAGGTAGGAAGGCTTGTTGCCTGTAAAGAGGCGGATCTGGGCGTGCTGGTTTGCGGTACGGGTGTGGGCATCTCCCTGGCGGCGAACAAGGTAAAGGGCATCCGTGCGGCAGCCTGCTCGGATACCGCAACGGCCCGTCTTATCCGAGAGCACAACAATGCCAACGTCATCGCCATCGGCGCGCGGATTGTCGGCGCGGAGCTGGCGAAGGACATTGTAAAAGCCTTCCTCACCACGGATTTTTCAGGCGATGAGCGCCATGTGCGGCGAATCAGCCTGATCACCGAGGCGGAGGAGCGGTTCGGAAAATAGTGCTGAGAGGTGTAAAAACTGCACCAGCGGTCAGTCGCTGCCGAGGTCATTCAGATAGTTATCGATTGCATCTGTGTTGACCTGTACGGAGGAGTTTTCGTTAGCTGTATCCGTGCCGTTTGAACGGTTGTAAGCGGAATAGCCTGCCCAGGAGACGATTGCCGCTGCGATGATGATGCCGAGCAAGCCGTATGCCATGCGGCTTGCTTTTTCTTTTTGCATTGCCTTTTTCCGGTTTGCTTTTTCTTTTTTATATTGGTCCACTTTTGCCTGACTCATAATAATTCTCCTTTTGATATTTTGGCCGGTACTTCTCCGACCGTGTGTCCCTTTGCCCACTAAGGGTAACTTTATTATACACATTTTTCAAGGTTTGTGCTGAAAAAACACAAAAAGTTCAGATTTTAGAGGACGGCTCAGCCGTCGACGCTGCCCTTCGTGGACAAAGGGCGTGCGCGCCTTGGTTCACGGAGGGTAAGATGGGCGCATCATGCTTGTATAAATGAGCGGACTCACAGTTGATGGGTGAGCGGCTACAAGCCTATATCAATGACAGGACGGACTGTCGCTCCACGATTTCCACATCGAGGACTGCATGGGGAGACTGAGCAACGGTTCCGGTCTGTATTTTTTCAATAAGCAGATCCGTCGCACATAAAGCCTTCTGCCTGATATTCTGGGAGACGGAAGTCAGCTTGGGGGAAGTGTACTGGCACAGGCTTAAGTCATCATACCCGGTTACGGACAGCTGGGCAGGTATGCGGTAGCCGCCGAGCCTGGCGCCTTCCATCAGCCCAATGGCTGAGACATCAGCGGTTGTGACGGCGGCCGTGATCTTTGTGTTCAGGGAAGCGATCTGTTTGCCGGCGGCGATCCCTTCCTTATAGGTTGAGGCGTAAGGAAATATGTATTCCTGACGAAGCGGAATGCCGCTCTCCTCCAGGGCGTGACGGTAACCGTTAAACCTTAAGGTAAGGAGCGGATTTTCTTTATAGTCGGATACAAATGCAATGTGGGAATGCCCGTGATTAATCAAGTACTTCGTGGAGAGATACAGACCCTTGAAATCATCCGAGCATACGGTGATCACCTCCGGCAGATTTGTCCTGCTGTCAAACACTGCAATCGGACAGATATTTTCAGCCACTAACGCCTTTAATGTATCATCAGGGAGCGGATACAGGAAAATAATCCCGTCAACATTCCAATTTTTGGAAAATTCTATAATATCCTGTTTGTCTACAATCGAATGGATCATCGTAAAATAATTATTCTTCCGCAGCTCCACTTCAATCGTCTGGAGCATAATGTGGAGGTAAGGGTTTTCGTCGAGATAATCCGTGTCGTTGTTGCCGTAGGTGAAAATGATGATGCCTATAATGTTGGAATTTTTATTTGTCAGGCTTCGTGCACTCAAATTCGGCACATAACCGTATTCAGCAATGATATTATTTACTTTTTCGATTGTTTTGGCAGATACGCGTTTGTGCTTGCCATTTATAACATTTGAGACGGTCATCATGCTGACGTCCGCTTTTTCTGCAATATCTTTTAAAGTCATTCTGATAAGTTCCTTTCCATGTCATACATATAACTTATGATACCATGCTCTGATACCATGTCCACGGACCTTACGCTTCGTCTCCGGCCCGCATTTGTCAGGTGGACAGGTAGTACCGCCATCGGGCGATGCCGCGCCGCTGACTCGCTTTCGCTAAGTGGCAGGGTATTACGCGCACTAAGCTTGAAATATGTTGCGGAGTGCTCTTATGATGATAGGTTTAACTAAACCTGATGATGAGGTTTATATACTGCCAACATATACATCCATTATACCTTGTTTTTCAGAAAAATCAATAATTCCAAAATGAATTTGCCCTTATAACCGGTTTATTTGTTACTATTCACGGCTCGGGAGCCGCTCATAGCAACGGTTCGGGGCGATATTCCAAATTTTGCCGCGCAAAAATCGCCCCTCACTCTTGAATCATGTTCTCACGGAACGCGCAGCCAGTGCGCGTTCCTGGGGCGTAACAAGTAACTTTATTTGTTACTTGTTACGCATCAAAAGCGCACGGGCTGCGTGTTCTGCGAAAGCGTGATTCACGAGTGTGGCTGTTTTTGCGAAGCAAAACTCGGAATATGGACCGGAACCCTCGCTGTAAGCGGCTCTCCGGGCCATGAAGCGGAACGTTTATTTCCGCGGGCAATGAGTAATATTTGACAAATGCCGCGAGGGTCAAATACGCTGCTCTTTAGCGGCGCTGCAAGCTTGATGAGACAGCCTCTTGACTCCGAAAAAACAGGTGGATTATAGGATATGTACAAAAACGGATTCGCGATTTTATGAATAATCACGAAAAAAAAGCAGGGCATTGACTTCGCAAGTTTGATGTGATAGCTTTATAATAGATTTAGCGCTAAACCTAATTGAGAACCTTATGACGAAAAGAAAGGTGGTAAAACAATGAAAAAGAAATTGGTTGCAGCAATCATGGCAACGGCTATGGTTGCAACAATGTTGACAGGCTGTTCATCCTCAGGGGAGCAGAGTACGTCCAAGGCAGACGTGCCCACAGAGCCGTTTGGGGATACGATTAAATACGACCCGTCCGTTGAGATCAACAATGGGGAAGATATTTCTGTTGAGCTTTGGGAGTGGGGCAGCGATGAGTTATTCCAGCAGGTAATCGACGGATATACGGCGATCCATCCGAATGTAAGCATTAAGCTGGTGAATAATCCGTGGGAGGATTACTGGACAAAGCTTCCGCTTGCATTAGACGGGGAAAACGGACCGGCTCTGTTTAATGTACATAACAGTTACCATGAAAATATGATTAATTATATGGCTCCGCTTGATATTCCGCTGGAGGATCTGGAGGCGGATTTTACGGGTGTTGCCGCTCATGTGATTGACGACAAAGTTTATTATATCGACTACGGAATGATGACCGGTTCCGTGTACTACAACAAAGAAATGTGGAAAGAAGCAGGTCTCACGGATGATGATATTCCAAAGACATGGGATGAGATGCGTGAGGTTGCAAAAAAACTGACAATCAAGGATGGGGACAAGTTAATCCAGGCAGGTTTAAATTTTAATGACAGTTTTCATCAGAATTATCTTTTAGGGCTCAACTATCAGTTGGGAGAGACACTGTTTGAAGAAGATGGAAAAACACCGAAGCTCAATTCGGATGCGATGAAGCAGACAATGCAGATGCTGATCGATATGTATAAGGTTGATGGCGTCGGTTCTGAAAATTTTGGTGAAAAAGATTCGGATAGTTTTGGACAGGGGCAGTCCGCGATGGTCATTCAGTGGGGCCATTACTACAATACACTCAAAACAACCTGGTCCAACATTGATTTCGGCGTATTTGAAATTCCGACTTTTGACGGTAATCCGTATGCATATAACCGCTATAATGGCGAATCTACCTTTGGTGTGAACAAGAATGCACCGGAGGACCAGCAGGCAGTTGCACAGGATTTTGTAAAATATTTCCTGGCAAATGATGAGGCGCAGATTGCTTTCAATCTGGCGATGAGTACCTTCCCTGCAAAGAAGTCTCTTGCAGACAATGAAGAAATTTTAGCGAATCCTTCTTTGAGCGTGCTCTCAGAGCATATTGACCGTTATATCTGGCCGGGTCCGATGCCCTCTACGATGGAGACATCCCTGAAAACTGCAGGACAGGAAATTTTCTTTAACGGTGTGGACATTGACAAGGCATTGGACGATGCACAGGCGAATGCAATCAGAGATATGCAGAGCAGTACGTTTGTATCGGTTGAAAACCTGTACGAGCATGCCGAGTAATCAAATATCCAGCTGCAAGCAACGGGGTATTTGACCCTCGCGGCATTCGCCAAATAACCATGTGAACATGGCTATTTTCCTAAGTGCCCTCGGGTACATTGCTCGCGGGAATAAATGGATGCTGTGAGGACGAATGGAAATATGTTTTGTGTGATATAAAACGAGGTGAAAGATGCCGGATAAGCTTCGGGTTATTTGGCATCTTTCATATGGAATGACATCGAAAGGGTTGTCTGAGAATACAAAAATGAAGGAGGAACACATGCATGTTTAAAAAATCACACCCTCTGCAGAGCAGAAGCGAGATTATTCTCAGAAATATTGTTGTAGCCGTAATGGTAGTTTTCTTTACGGTATTCCTTATAATTCCGATTGGCATTGCATTTGCAGGAAGCTTTCACGAGTGGAATCCATTGAGCGGAACTTACAAATTCCTTGGCTTGAAAAACTATATTGAGGTATTTTCCAGCGGTCTGTTCTGGAAATCCATGAGAAATACGGTACTCTTTTCCGTAGTCGTAATTGTTTTCCGGGTAGGCTTAGGTCTTGCGATTGCCTGCGCTATCTTTTCTTCGCTTGTAAAATACAAGAGCTTTTTCCGCGCGGTATTTTACATGCCGGTTGTTACTCCGATGGTTGCGGTGGCATTTGTATGGAAATTTATGTACAATCCGCAAATCGGTACGGTCAATCAGATTTTGGGACTGGATGTCAACTGGCTGATGAATCCGAAAACGGCGCTTATCGCGGTCATGATTATGACGATCTGGAAGGATTTCGGATATGCGGTAGTTATGTATATGGCAGGACTGTTTTCTCTTCCGTCGGATGCGATGGAGGCGGCAAGAGTGGACGGTGCCAACGGATGGCAGACGTTCCGTTATATTACGCTTCCGCTGCTGCGTCCGATGACGCTGTTTGTTGTGATTACCTCGATCATCTCCTATATACAGGCATACATTCAGATTTTGATTATGACAGAGGGCGGTCCGGGAACGGATACATATCTGGCTTCTTACATTATCTATGACGAGGCGTTTGTGAAATATAATTTCGGTTACGCTTCTGCATTATCATTTGTCTTGTTTGTGGTTACAGCGGCATTTACCATGCTGTCATTCCGTGTATCAGGATCAGAAGAATAGGAGGGAAGCAAAATGTGCAGTATTTTTTTCAGATGCTTTCCGACGACATGCCCGGGAGCGCAGGCGAGTGGGCAATACCTTAATAATAGGAGGATGGTATTATGACAAATAAAGCAGGTAAAATAATTGTAAACATCGTACTTTTGCTGCTCGGCATTGTGACTGTTTACCCGTTTGTCTGGATGGTATTCTCGTCTTTCAAAGAAAATCAGGAGATCATGGCGCTGGAACAGAGTCTGCTGCCGCAGCACTTTATAACCGAAAATTATATTAATATGAATTCGCGTTTTGATTTTCTGCACTTTTTTACGAACAGCCTTTTTGTGGCGGTTACGATTACCGTGCTGGTAGTTTATACAAGTACGATCTGCGGTTATGTGCTCAGTAAATACCGTTTCCGCGGAAGAAATCTTTTGTTCGGTTTCGTGCTGTCTACCATGATGATTCCATGGTGCGTTACGATCATTCCCAGATACTCGCTGATTCAGACCTTTGGCTGGATGGACAGCTATAAAGCGCTGATCATTCCTGTCATGTTCAGCGGATTCGGAATCTTTAATATGAGACAGAATATTTCTGCCGTTCCGGATGAAATACTGGAGGCGGCGCGGATTGACGGTGCGAATGAGTTTTACATTTTTCACAGGATTATTTTCCCGATGGCGAGAAACGGAATTGCGAGTATCGCTATTTTCCAGTTCCTGTGGGCCTGGGAGGACTATCTGTGGCCGTACCTGGTAATCAATACGCAGGAGAAGCAGCTGCTGTCCGTCGGTCTTAAGATGTTCAGCGGCCAGTATTCCACTGATTACGGTGCTTTGTTTGCCGCGACGGCAATTTCTATTCTGCCGGTTCTGCTGATTTATCTGTTCTTCCAGAAGCAGTTTATCGCAGGTATTGCCGCGTCAGCTGTGAAGGGTTAAGCAGGGAGGCTGTCGCAAAATGTACAATTTTACAGGATGTGGTTACAATGGCCATGATATCTGTTATAATATTCGGTAGAAATCTGCCATTTTGCGGCAGCCCCTTCGGGATAAAAATTTTCAGGTAAAGAGAGAGGTTTTATGAAGGAATTATATCAGGTAAAAACCCGTCCGCAAGCTTTAGAGGGCAATATTGTGGTGGGAGAAAATTATAGAATTACGGTGTTGACTGCGGGTTTACTTCGTCTTGAGTACAGTGAGGATGGAATTTTCGAGGACAGAGCTACAAAGATGGCTTTTTACCGGGATTTTCCTTTGTCTGAATACCGGGTGGTACGCCGTGGGAACGCAATTGAAATTTTGACGGAAAGGCTTCACCTGATTTACAACGAAAAAGATTTCACGGATTACGGGCTGAGCATACAGGTAAAGGGAAATCTGAGTGCTTATCACAGCATCTGGCGCTACGGAGAAGAGATCAAGGATCTTGGCGGAACAGCCAGAACCCTGGATATGGCGGATGGTGAGACACCGCTGGAGCATGGCGTGAGCTCCTTCTTTGGATATTCCGTGCTGGATGATGGTGCCTCACATGTGCTGCTTGCGGACGGTTGGATCGAACCCCGGAAAAAGGGCATTCAGGATCTGTATTTTTTCGGCTACGGACATGATTACAAGGAGGCATTGCGGGATTTCTACTATCTGTGCGGAAAGACTCCGATGCTGCCGCGCTATGCGCTTGGAAACTGGTGGAGCCGTTACTACCCATATTCCGAACAGAGTTATCTGGAGCTGATGGACCGGTTTGAAAAAGAGGATCTGCCTTTTTCTGTGGCCGTCATCGATATGGACTGGCATGTGACGGATATCGATCCGAAATATGGAAGCGGATGGACCGGATATACATGGAACAGGGAGCTGTTTCCGGATCCGGAGCGGTTTTTGTCGGACTTGCACAGGAGGGGCTTGAAAACGACGTTAAACGTGCACCCGGCGGACGGTGTGAGGGCGTATGAGGAGATGTACCCCCAGATGGCGAAAGCGCTTGGCGTCGATGCGGCGTCTGAGGATCCCATCAATTTTGATGTGGAGGATCCGAAATTCATGGACGCGTATTTTTGCTATCTGCACGAGCCCCGGGAAAAGGAGGGCGTGGACTTCTGGTGGATTGACTGGCAGCAGGGAAGCAAGTGTCATGTGGAGGGACTGGATCCTCTCTGGATTCTGAACCATTATCATTTTCTGGACAACGGCAAGAGCGGAAAACGCCCGATGGTGTTTTCAAGGTATGCGGGTCCCGGAAGCCACCGCTATCCGGTGGGATTTTCCGGGGACACGATTACGACATGGAAATCCCTTGATTTTCAGCCTCATTTTACGGCTGTGGCATCCAATATCGGCTATGGCTGGTGGAGCCATGATATTGGCGGGCATATGATGGGTTTCAAGGATGATGAGATGGCGGCGAGGTGGCTGCAGTTTGGCGTATATTCTCCCATTCTGAGGCTGCACAGCTCCTGGAGCGAGTTTAACGCAAAGGAACCGTGGAATTACAAAAAGGAAGCGGAGCTGGTGATGAAGGATGCCCTGCGCCAGCGCCACCGGATGATACCTTATCTCTATACGATGAATTACAGAAGCTGGAAGGAAGACCTTCCGCTGGTCTGCCCGATGTACTATGAATATTCGGAGGAGAAAAAAGCTTATCAGGTTCCGAACCAGTATTATTTTGGTTCCGAGCTGGTGGTTGCTCCGGTGACGACGCCAAGGATTCAGAATCTGAATGTGGCAAAGGTGAACGTATGGCTGCCTGAGGGATTATGGTATGATATCCATACAGGCATGGCGTATGACGGCGGCAGAACCCTTGATATGTACCGAATGCTCTCTGAGATTCCGGTATTGGCGAAGGCCGGAAGCATCATCCCGTTTTTGGATGAGGCGGAACACCTGCAGATTGCGGATAATCCGAGATCCCTTTTGATGAAAGTGTTTGCAGGGGACAGCGGGAGCTTCACGTTATACGAGGATGACAATGAGACCTGCGGATATGAGCAGGACGTTCGCGTGCTGACGGAGATGGAATATGAGGAGGGGGACCAGTGTGTATTCACCATTCATCCGGCAAAGGGAACCCTGTCTCTGATTCCCCCGAAGCGAAGCTTTCGCGTGGAACTGACCGGATATCAGGAGACAGAGCAGGTGCGGGTGTTTGTAAACGATGAGGAAATCGATGCGGCCGTGGATTACTGTGATAAGAAGCAGGCGGTGATTGTTTCTGTTCCTGAGACTGAGGTTACAAGCCGGATCAGCTTTTTCCTGGAGGGCGCTGCGGTGGGGATCAGGAACCAGATAAAAAAGCGCTGCTTTGCATTTTTGAATCAGGCGGAGATCAGTTTCACCCTCAAGGATGTGATCTACGAGAGGATTCAAGAAGTGGGAAGCGTGCCGGTACTCATCGCGGAGCTGGCTTCCATGAATCTGAACCGGGATTTGTATGGAGCGCTGGTGGAGATACTTACGGCGAAGCAGTAGGCGGAACCGGTTACTATTCACGGCCCCAAGAGCTGCTCACAGTAACGATTCGGGGCGATATGCAAATTTTGCCCCGCAAAAACCGCCCCTCACACCTGAGTCATGTTCTCACGGAATGCGCAGAAAATGCGCATTCCTGACCCGTGAAAGGTAACCCGGGAGCGGATGGCAATGAAGCGGGTGTTACGGAAAGCCTTGTATCAGGCGGGGAAAAAGGGATACTGTTTACAATAAAAAGGAAGTGCTGCCTGCGTATTGCCGGATGGTGAAATTTACGCGGGCAAAGCCGCAGATCGGCCGGTATTTGTGAGGATGTGGAATGATGGAGATTCGAGTTGCAACAGTGGAAGATGCAGAATCCATTCAAAGGATTTATGCGCCCTATGTGGAACACACCGCAATTACTTTTGAGTGTGATGTGCCGGATGTTGATGATTTCCGGCAGAGAATCAGCCGTACTTTAAAGGATTACCCGTATCTGGTTGCCCTGGATCAGGGAAGGATGATCGGATATGCCTATGCGGGTGCTTTTTATGGAAGGGAAGCATACAGGCATTCGGCGGAGGTGTCTGTCTACCTTGATGAAAAATGGCACAAAAAGGGCGTTGGGAAACGGCTTTATGAGGAGCTGGAGCGCAGGCTGCTTGGGCAGAATGTGTTTGTCTTATACGCCTGTATTGCGGCGGCCGGGAGCAGTGGTGACGAACATTTGACGGATGCAAGTATTTACTTTCACCGGAAAATGGGATATACGCTTGTGGGAACCCACAACCTGTGCGGCTATAAATTTCATAAATGGTACAGCGTGGTCTGGATGGAGAAGGTCATTGCCGAGAGGCCGGATGAGCCGGATGCGTTTGTGCCGTTTTCGGAATTAGATTGACGATACGCTCTGGTTTGACAGGCCGACCGGTATGATGAATGCCGGATGTGCAAAAGCCGCACGTTTGGTTCGGCAGAGGGGCTGGCTTCGCAAGGAGCCGGTCTGCTCGAGCGTGTATTTCACTTGACAAAGCTCTTCATCTGCTTTATGATGCGCTAAGATATACAGAGCAATAAGGAGCGATAAAGAGGATGAAGACAGGAATTATTTTTGATATGGACGGCACGCTGTGGGATTCGGCGCAGGGGATTGCCGTGGCCTGGAATCAGGTTGTGACAAAACGGGGAAGGAAGCCGCTTACGGAGCAGGATTTGAAACGGGTGATGGGGCTGCCGATGGACAAGCTGGCGCGCGCTCTCTTTCCCGACATGGAGGCCCAGGCATCCTACGATCTCATGGATGCGTGTGTGGTAGTGGAGAACGATTATCTGGAGAGTCACGGCGGACAGCTTTATCCGGGCGTGGAGGAGACGCTGCGGGCGCTCGTGCGGGAGTATCCGCTATATATTGTCAGCAATTGCCAGTGCGGCTACATCGAGGCGTTTCTGACCTACTACGGCTTTGCTCCGATCTTTTCGGATTTTCAGTGCTATGGGGACAATCAGAAGCAGAAGGGTGAAAATATTCGCATCATCGCTGAACGAAACGGCCTGGAGCGGGCGATCTATGTCGGCGATATCGAGGGCGATTACCATGCGACGGTGGAGGCGGGGGGCCTGTTTGTCCACGCCGCTTACGGATTCGGGACACTGCCGCGGGAGATTGCAGAAAAAGTGCCTGCAATCCGAAAATTTTCCGAGCTGCCGGCGGTTGTTGCGGCTATCTGTAATCACGCATCGTGATTTGAAGCCGCAGCGCCTGATGGCGGGCAAAACGCTTCTTGACCATTGCTTAGCTGCGTCAGCAGCGGGAAAGCGCTGCCGGCACCTTCCCAAACATCCAGGGGGGAGCGGTTACGTTTGCAGCGTACTTTTACCGGCCTATAATGGATATGGTAATTTATGAGGTTACACGGAAGCTCTGGCATCCGTCCGCATCCATGCGCGCACATCGGGAATTTTGCTCAAGACGGGCAGCAGCGCGCAGGCGATGACGATGCCGGTGATGCCCTGTAGGATGTTGGCCGGGATGCCAGCCGCAGAATACGCGATGCCCCCGGCGATGGCCGCTGCGGTAAAGCCGCCGTTTGAAGCGGCATTTAATCCGATTTCAAATAAGAAGTAACCGAATACCATGAGCGCTTCGCCAATGATGCCTGCGATGATGAGGCACAGGGCAGAGGCGTTCTTTTTTGCTGTGAACCTGCTGCTCAGCGTGCGGAACAGCAGGGAAGCCACGAGGGCGCAGAGCGCTTTGATGAGGAAGGTGGCCGGTACCCAAACCATGTAGCCGGAAAACAGGTCGGAGAGCATGGAGCCGATGCCCGCAGCCAGGGCACCCATGCCGGGTCCGAGTATGATGCCGCATAACAGTACCATGCCGTCCCCGGGGTGGATGTAGCCGCCGGTTGGGGTGGGAATTTTGACAATCATTGTGCAGATGCAGGTCAGAGCCGCGAACAGCGCGGCGACAACCAGTTTTTTTGTTGATGTCGTGTTCATTTTAGATACCTCTCTTCTCGTTTTTCTGAAAATGATGATATACCCGTGAGCCGAATGATTTGCCGGAAAACTACCGGTACATCCGGGAGTGATGGAAACCATCCGGCTAATAAGTACGCTTGTGAGTATAAAACAAAACCGGCATGATAAAAATATCCGGTTTTTGAAAATTTTACCATACCAGTTTGTGAGAAAAGAGAAAGCATGTTTCGTAAGATACGGTTTTTACGTTTTGAACCGCCTCATATGCTCTGTGAAAATGGATTCGGACATATCTGCTCTTTTGGCGGCTTCTGAAATAGAAATCATGCCGTCTTTTACCAAATCGAACAGGGTTTCAAGCTTACCCTCGTTTTTCTCTTCGTGCCGTTAAACAGGTCAAATTGAATCATAGTATCAGATGCTTTGCAGATCATACAATTGAAATTACAGACTTAGATTTCAGCGCTGTGTAGCAGTTTTGTCTTTGTCTTCGCTGTTACAGTGCTGTCCTAAAATTATAATCTTCACTGGACTTTTTAAGTATTGGAGTATATAATCTATAAAGATATGTGGCTGTCAATGCCGGAAGGATGCATATGAAGGAGGCGCAGGGCGGCTGCAAACAGATCATACGAAGATATAAAGCAAACATGGAGGGATTTTATCATGAAAGGAAATGTCATTGTCGGACAATCCGGCGGGCCGACGGCCGCCATCAACTCAAGCCTTGCAGGCGTATACCGGACGGCGATGGACCGTGGGGCAAAGAAGGTATACGGCATGCTCAACGGCATCCAGGGCCTGATGGAGGAGAAATATATCGATCTTTCGGAGCACATTAAGAGTGAGCTTGATGCGGAGCTTTTAAAGCGTACGCCGAGCGCATATCTTGGCTCCTGCCGCTATAAGCTGCCGGGCATTCATGAGAATACGGATGTCTATGACCAGATTTTTGAAATTTTGCAGAAGCTGGATATCGAAGCTTTTATTTACATCGGCGGAAACGATTCTATGGACACGATCAAAAAGCTGTCGGATTATGCCATCATTACGGGCAGTGAAATTCGTTTTATCGGATGCCCGAAGACGATCGACAACGATCTCGCGCTCACCGATCACACGCCGGGCTATGGAAGTGCGGCAAAATATATCGGTACCTGCGTAAAGGAGGTCATCCGTGACAGCTTCTGCCTGCGCTATGACAAGGGCGTTGTGACGATTGTGGAGATCATGGGAAGAAACGCGGGCTGGCTCACGGGCGCGTCGGCTCTGGCAAAGGGCGAGGACTGCTCCGGGCCCGATATGATTTATCTGCCTGAGCTTCCCTTTGATTTTGAGAAGTTTAAGAATAAGGTTGCAAAGCTTCTGGAGAAAAAATCCTCGGTCGTTGTGGCGGTGTCGGAGGGCATCCAGACGGCGGACGGAAAGTATGTATGTGAATACGGCACGAGCATTGATTTCGTGGACGCCTTTGGACACAAGCAGCTGTCTGGTACGGCAAGCTATCTCTCAAGCTACATTGCAGGAGAGCTGGGCTGCAAGACCCGTGCCATCGAGCTGAGCACCCTGCAGCGTGCGGCTTCTCATCTGGCATCGCGTGTGGATATTCTTGAGGCATATCAGGTCGGCGGTGCTGCGGTGAAGGCGGCAGACGAGGGAGATTCCGGAAAGATGGTTGTCATTGTGCGCCAGTCTGACGACCCGTATCAGAGCGCTACGGAGGTGAAGGACGTACACAAGATCGCCAACGACGAGAAGCTGGTTCCGAGGGAGTGGATGAACAAGGACGGCGACTATGTGACACAGGAGTTTATCAGCTATGTGCGACCGCTGATTCAGGGCGACGTTTCTCCCGTCATGGTGGACGGTATTCCCCGTCATCTGTATAAGCCGGAGGAGCTGTAAACAGATGCAGCCGTTCAGAGCCAGGCAATCACGCCGGAACGGATATCTGGTTCTGACCAGCTGCAAAGAGAGATAATTGTAAGGAGGGCGGCATGGCAGCGGACGCTTCAAATTATAAGCTAATTGCAAACAACAAAAAGGCAAGGCACGACTACTTTCTGGAGGAGTGCATTGAGGCGGGCGTGGAGCTGCACGGCACGGAGGTAAAATCGCTCCGGCAGGGCAACTGCAGCATCAAGGAGGCGTTCGTCCATATCGAGAACGGCGAGGTCATCGTATACGGGATGCACATCAGCCCCTACGAAAAGGGCAATATCTTCAACAAGGACCCGATGCGCCCGAAGCGGCTGCTCCTGCACAAAAAGGAGATCATGCGTCTGCTCGGTAAAATTAAGGAGAAGGGCTATACGCTCGTCCCGGTGCGCGTCTATTTCAAGGGCAGCCTCGTGAAGGTGGAGATCGCCCTTGCCCGGGGCAAAAAGCTCTACGACAAGCGTCAGGATATCGCAAAGAAGGACGCGCGCAGGGAGGCGCAGCGGGAGTTTAAGGTGCGCAACCTCAGGTAACGAAATGGCCGTATCGCATAATCAGGGAGGTGAAAACATGCCGAGTAACGGTGAAATTATAAAGGACGTAGTGGACCAGTTTCAAAAAGTACAGGCTCATATGAAGAATGCAAAAAGAGAACATGCAACCGAAACATATGAAGGGCTGAAAAAGGATTATATGTCTTTAAAGGCAGTTTTAAATTCTCTGGGTGTGAACCTGACGGATATTGACGAGATCAAGGAATGAGTATCTGGCAGGACTGATGAACGCCACACTGCTCAAAAAGAAGCAGCTTCTGGCGGAAAAGAAGAACAGAGTGCCTGAAATCAGGTATGGGATGAAATCAAATCAGTGGTACAATAATTTATGTTCAGAAATGAAAGTAACGCAAACAAAGGGGTTTGCCGCTTGGGCGGCAGACCCTTTTGTCTGCGTATGATAGCAGTGCCGTTCGCACGGGCGGGGCTGGACATCTTAGAGGAAGCGATCGCGGAGAACCTGGCGTAACCGTTCAGCGCCAGACTCGAAAATCCTGCGGATTTCCGTCCTTGCGGCACGCGCCAAATGTTCATGCAAGCATGACCGTTTGGCGCGTTGCTCGCGGGAATCTGCAAAAATACAGCCGTTCATGCGAGCACGACGGCTGTATTTTATGCAAATTGCCCTGGCTCTGAACGATCACACATTTCGGTTCCGCCACTCCCGGGGCGGGACACCGTATTTCTTTTTAAAAGCACGGGAAAAATGAAGCTGATTTTCATATCCTACTGCGGAGCCGATATCCGCGATGGACAGGGAAGTCAGCTTTAATAATTCCGCTGCTTTTATCATCCGGTAATTCATCAAAAACTCCTGGGGCGAACGCCCGGTGGAGCGTCTGAAAATCTTGCCGAAATAACTGCGGTTAATGCCGCAGACCTTGGCGATATCTTCGATTGTAATATTATTTTGAAAATTCTGCTCAATGTAGTTGATTGCTTCTTTAATGTAATAGTCGCTCATGCGGCTGGATGAGATGAGCCGTTCGGATTTGGCGGAGCGTATAAAGTAGTCAAAAAAGAGATAGAGATGTCCGATCAGGTGGAAGGGAGATTCCTCTGCGTGATCGACAATGTAGCACATCTCCGAGAGCATGAGCCCGCGCAGCTCCTTAGAGCGGGAGTGATAGAGCGAATTGTCGAGGGAGAGATCCGTGAGAGCAAGGGATTCCCGGACACGCAGACCGTCAAATTCGATCCAGATGTATTCCCATGGGAGATTTTTGTCGGCGATGTAGGTCGTGATTTGTCCGGGGAAAATGAAAAAACCCTGCCCGCTTTTGACGGAATAGGTTTTTGTCATACCCTTGCTGTCATCGGCGTTTAGGATGCCGGTGCCGGAGATGACATAGTGGAACAGATAGTGGTTTCTCATCGCGGGGCCGAAGGAATGGCCGGATGAGCATTGTTCGTAGCCGAACTGGTACATGCACAGGTCGATAAATACCTCGTTTGGGAAAATGCCGAAAAAATGATCGTTCATGTGAGTACTCCTTTCATGTGGAAATGGCCGATACGTTTCACAGATGATCGAAAAATATACCATAATGCGACTCGTTATGTAATTATAGCATAAAATATCACATAATGGTATAAAAAATGAAAAATAGAGCCATTTTCGATAGCATATGGGTATGTTAGAATTAATTTATCAAAAAAAGACCTAAAAATCACCTGAAAGGAGAGGGAAAATATGTCAAAAAAGAAAATTGCTCAGAGATTGCCCTTTTTGTTGGGAATTGTGGCTGGAGCAGCAGGTCTTGTAGGATGCGGAGGAGGGACATCGGACGGTAAGGTCGAGGTAGAGCTGGTGTCCTACAAACCGGAGGCAGTTGCGGCGATGGAGAAGATTGAGGAGCGCTTCAACGAGACGCACGACGACATCCGCCTGAAGATCGATTCGCCGAATGAGGCGATGACGATCTTGAAGACGAGGTTTATCCGGGAGGATTATCCGGATATCGTCGGAATAGGGGGGGATATCAACTACTCAAACTTCCTCGACGCGGGTCTGTTCATGGACATCTCGGATCTTGAGGAGGTCAGCATGGTGAAGCCGGCGTACATAGACATCGCGGAAGAGCTTGAGTTTATTCCGATGGAGGGAACCTACGGCCTGCCCTATGCGGCGAATGCGGCGGGTGTCCTCTACAATAAGGACATGTTTGATGAGCACGGCTGGGAGATTCCGAACACATGGGAGGAGTTCACCGCACTTTGCGACGAGATCTCGGCGGCCGGGATTCAGCCGCTGTACCTGGGCTACAAGGACACCTGGACGTGTCTGGCACCCTGGAATGCGCTGGCGGTTGGACTTGCCGAGTCCGATACGTGCAGCCAGGTAAACATGGGAAATACGACGTTCACCGAGGCTTACCGCGAGGTGGCGGAGAAGGTGGAGGCGCTGCTTGACTATGCGGAGCCGAACCCCTACGCTTACGACTACAACAACGCATGTACCGCGTTTGCGCGGGGTGAGTCTGCGATGTATCCGATCGGAAGCTATGCGATCCCGCAGATCCGCTCGGTAAATCCGGAGATGAACATCGATTCCTTCACGTTTCCGGCGAATGAGAAGGAGGAGGACAACGTCTTAAATTCCGGTATCGATTTACAGTTCTGCGTGCTGAAAAACACAAAGAATAAGGATGCGGTTTACGAGGTGCTTCGTTTCCTGTATGAGGACGAGACGATTCAGATTTACCTTGACGACCAGGGCGGACTGACCTGCAAGGAGGGCGATTTTGAGATTCCGACGGAGCTTGAGGGAATGCGTCCTTATATTGAGAACAACCGCATGTCGGATTACCAGGATCACCATTATCCGAGTGAGATGAGTGTGGACGCGATGATTCAGACGTTTTTGCTTGACGAGAGCGAGAGCGCAACAGATACGTTCCTTGAGCGTTTCGACAACGACTGGAAGCGCTACAACCGTGACCTGATCCGCAAGGTGCAGGATTATCAGAAGGAAATGGAGGGTGCAAAATGAAAAAGAAGATGAATAATCAGGAAAAAACATTCCTGGCGATCGTGATACCGGTGCTGCTCTTATTCTTTGCATTTAACACACTGCCGATGTTAAAGGGCGTGATTTACAGCTTCACGAACTACAGAGGCTACGGCTCCTACGAAGGCGTGGGACTGCGCAACTACATGGATCTTTTCACGGATGCCAGAGTCGGAAAGAGCTACCTGTTTACATTCAAATACGCGCTGTGCGGAACCGTGCTCGTCAATGTGATCAGCCTTGTCATGGCGCTGGGCTTAAACGCGAGAATCCGCTTTAAGAGCGCGCTGCGCGGCATTTACTTTGTTCCGAACATTCTGGGCGGCCTGGTAATCGGTTATATTTTCAGCTTTATTTTTACGTACATCCTGCCGGCAGTCGGAAATTCGCTGAACATCGGCTTTTTGCAGAACAGTATTCTCGCAAGTGAAAAGTATGCCTGGATCGGCGTTCTCGTTGTCGGTGTATGGCAGGCGGTTGCCATGAACACCATCATCTATATTTCCGGCCTTCAGACCGTTCCGGATGAGGTTTACGAGGCAAGTATGCTGGACGGTGCCAGCAAATGGAAAGAATTTTGGCAAGTGACCTTCCCTTTAGTCATGCCTTTTGTTACAATTAATCTGGTATTGAGCACGAAGAACTTTTTGATGGTATTCGATCAGATCATGTCCTTGACAAAGGGCGGTCCGGCGATGAGCACCGAGTCCATCTCCTACCTGATCTACCGCAACGGTATGGATGGCGGCCAGTTTGGCTTCCAGAGTGCGAACGCAGTGATATTCTTCTTGGTAATTGTTGCGATTAGTATTTTCCAGATGACCGTTATGAACAGGAAGGAGGAGCAGTTATAATGAAAGAAAAAGCTGAACAGAGAACAAACTGGGTATTAACCGTCGTACTGATCCTTGGAACGCTCACCGTGTTTTTCCCGCTGTACATGGCGATCATCATCGCCTTTAAGCAGCCGAGTGAGATGACAAATGACATCGCAGGTGCGCTTTCGTTCCCTGCACACTGGAGCTTCGAGAATTTCCGTGAGGCGATGGTAGTCACGGACTTCTGGCATTCACTTGGAAACAGCTTACTGATCACTCTTTCTACGATCGTGCTGTCCATCGTGATTCATTCCATCGCGGGCTATGTCATCGGAAGAGCAATGGCAAACAAAAAATCATTCCGCTTTATGTACCTTTACATTGTCAGCGGTATGTTCGTGCCGTTCTCAATTTTGATGATGCCCCTTGTAAAGCAGACTGCGCAGATGGGACTTGGAAACCGTCTCGGCGTTATCCTGCTCTACACCGTGTTCTATATGCCGATGAACGTCCTGCTCTATTCGGGATATTTGAAAAATATTCCTCTTGCGATGGAGGAGGCCGCAAATATTGACGGTGCGAATACATGGACGACCTACTGGCGGGTTATTTTCCCGATGATGGCGCCGATGCATGCCACGGTTGCGATCCTGACAGCCCTTGGCACATGGAACGATGTTATGACACCACTTGTCATTATGTCGGGAACCGGACAGAACACACTGCCGCTTGCACAGTTGAATTTCCAGACACAGTTCGGTACGAACTTTAATCTGGCGTTTGCATCCTATATTCTGGCGTTGATCCCGATTCTGATCTTCTACATCATTTGCCAGAAGCAGATCTTAAACGGTGTTGCAAACGGAGCAGTAAAATAATAGTAAATGTATTTGCCGCCGAATAAAGTTTTTGGAGGTATGATATGCCGATTATTTTTGACGAGAACAAAAGGATTTTCACATTGCACACAAGACATACGACATATCAGATGCAGGTAGACAAATACGGATATCTCTTGCACTTATACTATGGGGCCAGTATCGCTGGCTCCATGGACTATCTATTGACGTATGCGGATCGGGGGTTTTCAGGCAACCCTTATGTGCTGGGAGGCGACCGGACGTACTCTCTGGATGCGCTTCCGCAGGAATATCCCACCCTCGGGACCGGGGACTATCGGTGCTATGGGCTGGATATCAAAAACAGCGACGGCTCCCACTGCTGCAGCCTGCACTATTCCCACTATGAGATAGTGAGGGGAAAGTACAGCCTGCAGGGGCTTCCCGCTGTGTGGGCGCGTGAAGATGAGGCGGAAACGCTGCGGATTACTTTGAAGGATGCGGCTGGCGGCATCGAGGTGTGCCTGCTTTACGGCGTTCTGCCAAAAGCCGATATCATTACGCGAAGTGCCATTATCAAAAATACGGGGGAAGCCCGTATGAAAATCGAAAAGGCGGCGGGGGCATGTCTTGATTTCCTTTTCGGTGACTTCGATGTGATCAAGTTTTATGGGAGGCACGCGATGGAGCGCACCGTGGAGCGCATGGATGTCTGCCACGGGAAGATGTCTTTCGGGAGTACCCGGGGGGCTTCGAGCCACCAGTTCAATCCGGCGGTGATCCTGGCCGAAAAAGGCACCACGGAGGATTTGGGCGGCTGCTACGGCATGCTGTTTGTCTACAGCGGAAATTTCCTGTGCGAGGTGCAAAGGGACCAGTTTGACCAGACGAGGATTCTGATGGGCTTAAACAGCGATCTGTTTTCTTACCCGCTGGAGAAGGGCGAGGAGTTCAGAGTACCGGAGGTCATTTTATCCTATTCGAAAGAGGGACTGACAGGGCTGTCTCATAACTATCACCATTGCATTCGAGATCATGTATGTACCGGAAGATATGCGAAGGATGTAAGGCCCGTGCTCATCAACAGCTGGGAGGCCGCTTATTTTGATTTCAACGGCGAGACGATTGTGAATCTCGCAAGGGAAGCGGCAGAGCTTGGCATTGATCTGGTAGTCATGGATGACGGCTGGTTCGGAAAACGTGACGATGACAATACATCTCTTGGGGACTGGCAGGTAAATGAGAAAAAGCTGGGCTGTTCTTTAGGGGAGCTGATCGAAAGGGTCAATGGGCTTGGGGTGAAGTTCGGCCTCTGGATTGAACCGGAGATGGTCAACGAGGACAGTGAGCTTTATCGCGCCCATCCCGACTGGGTGTTAAAGATCGACGGACGCGCGCCGATCCGCGCGCGCAATCAATTGTTGCTGGATTTTTCCCGTGCGGAGGTTCGGAACAACATTTTTGAGCAGATCTGCGCTGTGCTGGATCAGGGCAACGTGGAGTATGTGAAGTGGGATATGAATCGGAGCATGGCTGACGTGTACAACGGGCGTGTGACTTACGATTACGTTTTGGGCGTGTATGATTTTGCAGAGCGGCTTCGCACCCGCTATCCTGATATGCTCATTGAGGGCTGCTGCGGTGGCGGCGGCAGATTTGACGCAGGAATGCTCTATTACACGCCACAGATATGGTGCAGTGACAATACGGATGCGGTGAACCGATTGAGCATACAGTATGGGACATCTTTCTTCTATCCAACCCGTGCGGTAGGCTCCCACGTGTCGGCGGTGCCAAACCACCAGACCGGAAGGGTGACAAGCCTGTGTACCAGGGCAGTCACGGCCATGGCCGGAACCTTCGGATACGAACTGGATCCGGCGCTTTTGAGCAAGAAGGAGCGGGAGGAGATTAAGGAGCAGGTAAAGACGTATAAAAAATACGAGCAGCTCATCTCTCACGGAGATTATTACCGGCTCTCGAAGCCTACGGATGCATGCTGTGGATGGATGTTTGTGTCAGCGGATAAGGGGCAGGCGCTTTTGAATGTGGTGCGTACCCGGCTCGAGGGGAATATGCCGGCTGCCTATGTGAAGCTGAAGGGGCTTGATGAGACGGCTCTCTACAGAGAAAACGCCACCGGAATGACTTATCGGGGGTCGGCGCTGATGGAGGCAGGATTTGTTCTGCCGATGAACATGATTGAGTATGCAGCGTACCAGATGTCGTTTGAGCGGGTAGAGGAGTAGTAAGCAGGATATTTAGAGACTTATAAAACAGGACATAAGCCGTGTGTTTTGGGGTTATGTCCTGTTTTTTATTCATGACAATAGAAAGTTCGCGGAGCGTACTTCCTTATTGTTTATGCTTTATTCTTTGATTTTGTCAATTTCAGAAATATTAACAGAGGATGCGGCCAGTATTACCTTTCATTCGATATATCTTTTGTGCATCATTTGATATGTATCCATATCGCCATGCTCTTTTGATGACAGCATCCAATCCTGCAAACGTGAAAACTCTACAACCGAATCTTTTATAATGTCTGATATACCAGGCATATATTCACCTCCCGATTGTGGAAATGGTTGTCCGGTAATTTGAGTATATCACAGGCGAAACGCGGAGTTTACGATAAAATTCAGCGTATCTGAAACCGGCGCTCCGACTCGAGGGCAGGTATTGCCCTGATATCCATGTCTGCGATGGAGATAAACCGCCCGCTGTTTAACATGACAAGCAGACGGTCGATTTGTGCCTCGTATCCCTGGACCTCCATTTCCACGGTTCCGTCCATGCGGTTTTTTACCCAGCCGGTAAGGCCAAGTTCGGTAGCGCTGTAGTAAGCTGTGTAGCGGAAACCGACACCCTGTACTCTTCCGTAAAATATGACGTGCCGGCGGATGATTTTTTCTGTCTCGTTCATGCTTTTTCTCCGTTTCAGGAATTTGGGTCAGTTCGGCCGTACTCCCTTTTGTTGTCTTTACTGTAGCAAAAGGATATGGAAATGTCAACCGCCCAGGTTTTGTCAATGCAGACTGTCAACCGCCCAGGCTTTGTCAATGCAGACTGTCAACCGCCCAGGTTTTGTCAATACAGACTGTCAGGCGGCCGAGGTTTATTCCGTGACCGGTTGGCAGTTTGGTAAAGTTGTGCCGGGAAAGCATAAAAAGAGGATTTTTGCAAAAACTATGTGTCAGTGAAACATATGATATGCGGAGGATGCTTATGTACGAGATCAGAACGGATCTGGCGCTGGAGGCGCGGGAAAAATATGAGGCGGACAATGTGGAGATCAAGGGCGTACGGCTGGAGAAGGAGCGGAAGTGCGATGACATTCTGATCACGACGATGGTGATCGAGACGGAGAACGGTGCGCGCAGCATGGGACGGCCGAAGGGCAACTATATCACGATCGAGGCGGCGAGTATGGACGATGAGAACGACGAGTACCACCGCATCATCAGCCAGCAGCTGGCGCACATCATCCGGCGGCTTGCGCCGGAGGGCAGACAGCTCTCGGCATTGGTGGTGGGACTCGGAAACCGCGAGGTCACATCGGATTCCCTGGGGCCGAAGGTGGCGGACCAGCTTTTTATCACGCGGCACATGATGCGGGAGTTTGGCATGGATGTATTCGGAAAAAAGCAAAAGCAGGTGAGTGCCGTTGTGCCCGGCGTCATGGCCCAGACCGGGATGGAGAGCAGCGAGATCATCCGGGGGATCTTACAGGAGACAAAACCGGATTTTGTGATTGCTGTGGACGCATTGGCTGCCCGGAGCACCAGGCGCTTAAACCGGACGATCCAGATTACGGATACCGGCATTCATCCCGGCTCCGGCGTGGGAAACCACAGGCATCCTCTGACAAAGGAGGCGCTTGGCATCCCGGTGCTGGCGATCGGTATTCCGACCGTGGTGGATGCGGCGACGATTGTCAACGACACCATGAGTAATCTTCTGGACGCGCTGGCGGAGCACGGCCCCTTTGGCGGTATGAAAAACTCGTACCACTCCTTAGACGAGGTGGAGCAGTATGAGCTGGTAAGGGAGCTGCTTGCGCCGCATCTCAACACGCTCTATGTGACCCCGAAGGATATAGACGCCTCGGTGAACCGTCTGAGCCATACGATCTCCGAGGCGATTAATCTGGCGTTTCAGGAGTGAGCGGCGGATGTGCGTTGGCTGGCTGCGTCACCACCTGGCAGCCTGTTCTTCGCAGAGTAGAGCGGATTGGATGTGGCGGTGCATCCATCTGTTCACCTCACGCCCTTTCGTCCGGGCAGCGGAACAGGAACACGACACCCGTCTCCTGCGGGAAGATGTCCGCGAGATGCGGACAGTCGGACGGATTTTTTACGGTCAGCCTGCCGTGGTGCGCCTTTGCGATCTCGAGTGCGGTGCTAAGCCCTAGCCCGAAGTGCTCGCAGTCGGTGTGGGATTTGTCGGCACGGTAAAAGCGGTCGAAAATGCGGCTCTTTTCTTCGTCGGGAATGACCGGGCCGTCGTCCGCCACAGCGAAGGTTGTCTGTCCTTTGACCTGGGTGAGCAGCAGCAGGACTTTGCCACCGGCAGGCGTGTAGGAGATCGCGTTGTCTAAGAGGATGGAGAAAAGCTGTGTGAGGCGCTCCCGGTCGGCGCGGATTGGGGTGCAGTCGCATTCGGGGACAAGAAACTGCAGGGAGATCTGCTTGCTGAGGGCAAGTTGTTCATATTTTTCGTAGACGGACAGCAGGAAATCGTCGGGCAGCAGCGTTTCGATATGCAGCGGCATACCGTGGGCATCGGTGTTTGCGAGCAGGAGCATGTCGGAAATGAGGTGCTGCATCCGTTTTCCCTCCTGACGGATGAGGGATAGGAAATGACGGCGCTCGTCCTCATGTTGTGCCTTCCCTGCGGACTCAAGGCCGGAGAGGATGACAGCCAGCGGCGCGCGCAGCTCATGGGAGGCGGCGGCGACAAACTGCCGCTGTTTTTTTTGCGAGGTTTCCAGCGGAAGGAGCATGCGTCCGGTAAAAAGCCAGGAAAAGAGCACGAGCAGCGCCAATGTGACCAGGTCTGCTCCAAAAATGAGCACTGTCAGCCGCGAGAGCTGCCCGGTCTGGTGCGTCAGGCCGTAGAGGATGATGAAGCTGATGCGCCCGTTTTCATGTGTCAGATATCCGGCGGAAGCGTAATAGCGCTCCTTTGCGGATATGGGGAGCAGAAATTCCTCGTGCTGTGCGAAAAGTCCTTCGGACGACTGGAAAATATTCGGATCTGCCTTTTCCAATGCAGCATCGCGCAACGCCTTTTGCTCCTCGCCAAGCATCCGCTCGAAATAGAGCGGTTCGCCGTTGTCGTAGAGAAAGATCATAAAATGGTGCTGTTCCTGCATCTGCTTGAGCCACTGATGCGGGATGTAGCGCTGGCTTTGCAGGTTTGTGAGGACAGCGCCCAGTTCCTTTTGAAATGTGGTGTAGCCGGTCTGCACGATGGAGTGTCTGGCAAAGAGCAGACAGACGGTGCTAAGACCGATCAAAATGGCTCCGGTGACCAAGGAACAGAAAAATGTCATTTGTCGGTGTAATTTATGAAACATGTGGAGCACTCCCTTCGCATCAGAGGTTTTTTGCCGTGTCGGTTTGGCGCTCGGCTAGCCGCTGCACGCCGCTTTAATTATTTTTGCTCAGCTTATAACCGATGCCGCGCACCGTTTCGATGGTAGCGCGGCTTTTTACCTGCTTTAAACGCTTGCGGACAAAATGTACGTAGGTGTCGAGGTTGCTCTCCTCCACAGGCGCGTCGCTGCCCCAGACACGGGAGAGCAGGACAAGCCGCGGCAGCACCTGATCCGGGTTTTGCAGGAGCACCTCAAGCAGCCGTCCCTCGCGGCCGGAGAGCTGCATTGTGCCGCCCGGACCTCTTAGCTCCCGCAGTCGGCTCTCGTAGGAAATATCTGCGAAGGAAAATAGATTGTTGTCATCGTATGTGTGGCTGCGCCTTCCGATTGAGCGGATGCGTGCCGATAATTCCTCGTAGTCAAAGGGCTTGACGAGGTAGTCATCCGAGCCGCAGTCGAGTCCCTCGATGCGGTCGTAGAGCTCACCAAGCGCCGTGATCATGATGACCGGAGTTAAAACGCCGCGGCTTCTCGCCTTCTGCAGGACGAGCAGGCCGTTCATCGTCGGCAGCATCCGGTCCAGCAGCACGAGCTCAAAGGCGTCCTGCAAAAACAGGTCCAGGCCGTCGCGCCCGTCGGCGCATGTCGTCACTTCGTGGTGTTCTTGCTCCAACTGGAAGCGGAGCGTCTCGCACAGGTTTTTATCGTCTTCGATCAGCAGGATTCTCATGTCATTGCTCCTTATTCATATAATTAGTCACGCCGCAGGCGGGCAGTCCGGCTCGGACAAAGATGCAATCCGCTCGATTTCAAAAGCAGCGGTGTCAAGCTTGAAAACACCTCACTGAGCACCGGAGTTTTCCAACGGTTTTGTTCGGAAACAGTCTGTCTGCGGCTGGTTATCGGCGAATGAATGGCCGGATACCGGCTCATCATCGACGGCTTCTGAATAGAAATAGATTCTTTTTTATTGTAGCAGAAAAAGCCTTTAAGAATCCTTTAAATTTTTGTGAAAATTTTAAGGCTGATTTAAAGATAGTTTAAAGGTTGATTTGCTATGATGGCAGGTGTAAGAGGATATCTCCGTGACGTGAGCTTTGCGGGCGGTATCTTAGTAAGAAGGAAGTTTGAAAACAGCGGCGGCTTCGGACCGGGCCGGCATCCGGCAGTCCGGGAAAGTGAGAAAATTTCCGGTGTGTTCAGGGGCCATGCCATGACTGCAGGGGAATGTGACTCCGGCTGCAGTTTTGGGCCGGGCTGCTGCGGAAAAGGAGATGCGATTACATGAAAAAACGGAAAAAAATGGCGGCGCTCATTTTGTGCGCCTGTATGTCAGTGACGGGGCTGACCGGGTGCAGCGGCAAGGACGAGGCGGCAAACAAAAACGCCCCGGATGCGGGCGGCGCTCAGGATGGCGCAGGAGACAAAGCAGAGGGCACTGATGCGGCGGGAAACGCGAAGGGGCGTTTTATTGAGGCGGAGCTGGAGCTGCCGGAAGCGGTGAACAGCCTTCTCGGCGTGCGGATGTGCGATGACGGCTCGATAGTACTGGTTGGCTATGACGAAAACCGCGTTTCACTCTACCGCGAATGCTCGAAGGATCAGGGTAAAAGCTGGGAGGAGGTTTCCATCGATTACGGAAACGGCAATTATTCACAGGCGGCAGTCAATCCGGCGGACGGTTCCGCGGCGTTGATCGGATATTTCAATTCGAATGCGGAGGCGCATATCGGACTGGCCGCGCCGGACGGCTCTGTAAAGGAGCTTGCGATCACGAACATGCCGGCCTATGAGGGAGATTCCGGGGGTGACGATAAGAACATGATCGTCTCGGCAGGCTATGCAGGCGGAAAGCTGTTCATTGTTGATCTGAACGCGAAGATTTACGAGGTGGACACGGCGGGCGGTACGGTGAGCGATGTGTCGCAGTCCGTCGGGGCGGACGTGTTCGATGTGATTCCGTTAAAGGATATGCTTGCGGTTTTGACGAAAAGCGGCGTTCGGCTGATGGATGCGGCCGAAGGAACCATTCTTTCGGAGGATGCGGTGCTGACGGATGCCCTTGGCGTTATGGTAAACAACAACGACAGCGCTATCTTTGGCACGATGCTTACAACGGGCGAGAGTGCGCAGGAGGTCTACTTTGTGAACCACGACGGCATCTTTTACCATAAGCAGGGAGGAAGCACGACAGAGCAGCTTGCAAACGGAGAGCTGATGAGTGTCGGGGATACGAGTACGGCATTTCGTGACCTGATGCGCTTTGACGACGAGCATTTTCTTGTATTTTCCGTGGATTCTCTGGGCCACGAGCGATGCTACAGCTATGCGTATGATAAGGATGCGCCGGTTGTGCCTGAAAAACAGTTAAGCGTTTATGCTCTGGAGGATTCTGAGATTTTGCAGCAGGCAGTGAGCATGTTCCGAAAACAGAATCAGGATGTATTTGTGAAAAAGACGGTTGGCATGTCCGGAGATGACAGTGTGACGGCGGAGGATGCGATCAAAACGCTGAACACCCAGATCATGGCGGGCAACGGTCCGGATGTGCTCGTGCTTGACGGACTTCCGGCGGACAGCTATATTGAGAAGGGTATTTTGTGTGATATTGCAGATATTGTCGCAGACGCGGACAGTGCGGACGGACTTTTTACAAATATTACGGATGCTTACCAGAAGGACGGCGGGGTTTATCAGGTTCCACTGCGGTTTTACTCCACGCTGGTCGAGAAAGATGAGGGGATCGGTCCGGTCGGCGGAGCGCCGGAGGAGCTTGCCAGGGTCATCTCGGAATTGAAGGAAAAGGATACGCCGATGCTCGGGGCGCAGTGCGCAGAGATGCTTTTGTATACAATCTATGACGTCTACAGCGCGTCGTGGAAAAGTGCGGACGGAATCGACGAGCAGGCGCTAAAGAGCAGCCTTGAGGCAGCAAAGACACTCTACGATCTGGACGGCTATGAGGAGAAGGAGCGGGTGCCGCATTCGTACTCTAGCGACGTATGGGGGCTTTATCAGGGACAAACGCTTTATGGTACGGTCAACAGCGGAAGCACGGACCGCGTGATAGGCCAGGCAAGGCTTTCCCTCGGAACGCTCTGCGGCGTAAGATTCGTGCAGGATCTCTACGGCATAGAGAGCGCGAAGCCGGGAAGCTTTGAGCTGCTCTGCGGTGAAGGGCAAAAGACCTTCGGGCCGCTTGTGTGCCTGGGACTTACGGAGGCGGCGAAGGACAACGAGCTTGCGAAGGATTTTTTGCGGACGGCGCTCTCTGAGGAAGGTCAGGCCCAGATGACGTACGGCTTTTCGGTAAACCGTAAGGCGTATGCAGCTGAGTGTGAAAACGGAAAGGAATACAGTATCGGCGGAAGCGGGGTGGACGGAATCGAGTTTGGCTATAATGTGAAGAAGCTGGGCGAGGAGCAGAAGCAGGCGCTGACCGAAATGCTGGAAAGCCTGGAGGTACCGATCTGGAACGACCGTGTGGTGATGGATCTTGTGATTGGTGAGGGCGCGGGTTATCTGCGCGGCGAGAAATCGCTGGAGGATGCCGTCGGCGCGATTGTGCAGAAGGTGCGGTTGTATGTCTCCGAGTAGGAAGCGCAGAAAGGCAGCGGGACTTTTGTTCCTGCTGCCGGGCTTCTTCGGAATTGCCGTGTTTTACCTTATTCCCTTTGGGGATGTGGTGCGCCGTTCGTTTGTACAGGCGGCAGGCGGCCGCTTCTGCGGGGTGAGTAATTACCGGACGGTGTTCGGGAATACGGCTTTTCTGCTTGCAGCTAAAAATACCGTGCGCTTTGTGCTCGTGTGTCTGCCGCTTTTGCTGCTGCTCTCGCTGCTTTTAGCACTGCTTGTAAACGGGCTGGGCAACAAACTGAAAACCGTCTGCAAGAGTGCGTTTCTGCTGCCGATGGCGATCCCGGCGGCATCGGTGGTGCTTTTGTGGCAGCTCATGTTTGACCTGCATGGCTTTGTGAACGGTCTGCTCGGGTTGGTGGAAATTGCGCCCGTAGACTGGATGAATACCAAAGCGGCGTTTGCCGTGCTCGTGTTCAGCTATATATGGAAAAATCTTGGCTACTCGATCGTTCTGTGGCTTGCAGGTCTGGCGAGCGTGCCTGAAAGCGTCTACGAGGCGGCTCAGATCGACGGGGCGGGGCGGGTGGCGTGTTTCTTTAAGATCACCTTGCCGCTCATGAAGCCGATGATCTTTACGATCGTTGTGCTATCGCTCTTAAATTCGTTCAAGGTATTCCGCGAGGCGTATCTGGTAAGCGGCAACTATCCGCAGGAGGATATTTATTTGCTGCAGCACTTGTTCAACAACTGGTTTTTAGACCTTTCGGTGGATAAGATGGCGGCGGGGAGCGTGCTGCTGGCGCTCGTAATCGGGGGCTTCGTGTGGATCCTGCAGCGCTCGTGGGAGGAGGAAGGCTAAATGCGAAGCATTTGTGGAATGGCTTCCGACGATTTGCCCGCGAGCGGAGGCGAACGGGCGCAACCTTTTGATAGGAGGAAGGCTAAATGCGGAGCATAAACATGGCTAAAAGGTTTGGAAAACTGCTGACCGTCTTTGTGCTCGCTGTCTTTGCAGCGCTGACGGTGGCGCCGCTTTTTTTTCTGGCCTGCGGCAGCCTGATGGGAAACGGGGAACTAAACGAATATCTCGGGCCGTTTCTGATTCGCACGGACGGCTTTGCCGGTTGGCGGCTGTTTCCGCTCTATCCGACGCTGCGCAACGCGGTACGGCTCTTTTTTGATTCGCCGGAATTCTTTCATATGTTCTGGAACACGATGGCGATCACCGGAGGAATTTTAGGCGGGCAGTTTCTGTTTGGCCTGCCTGCGGCGTGGGGACTTGCGCGCTATCCGGTTCCGGGCAGAAAGGTATTTTATATGCTCTGTATCTTGCTCATGATGCTGCCGTTTCAGGTGACGATGCTCTCGGAGTATCTGGTGTTGGATCATCTGGGGCTTTTGGATTCACTCTGGTCGATTATTTTGCCTGGCGCATTTTCGACCTTCTCCGTGTTTGTAATGTACCGTTTTTTTTGCGGGATACCCGAGGAGCTTTTGGAGTCGGCGCGCATCGACGGGGCTGGAGAACTGAAGATTTTTTTTCTGATTGGACTTCGTCTGGGGGCGTCGGGTATCCTCTCGGCGCTCGTGCTGCAATTTTTGGAATGCTTCAGTATGATCGAGCAGCCGCTGGTATTTTTGCAGACAAAAAGCCGGATGCCGCTCTCTCTTTATCTGCCCGAGGTGAAGGCTGACCGGATGGGGTTCGCACTGTGCTGCTCGTTTGTGGCGCTGCTGCCGCCGGTACTCGTGTTTGGGATGGGACAGCAGTACCTGGAGCAGGGGATTATGGCGGGAGCGGTCAAGGAATAGGAGGAAGGCAAAATGCGAAGCATTTTTTGGAATGGCTTCCGACGATTTGCCCGCGAGCGGAGGCGAACGGGCGCAACCTTTTGATAGGAGGAAGGCAAAATGCGAAGCATTTGTGGAATGGCTTCCGACGATATGGCAGGAGACGCGAAGCGGCGCGTGCCGTTACCATGAGATAGGAGGAGGGCAACGTGGGAAAGCTTGGAAAGGCATTTACATTTTTGTTGGCGGTGATGCTGCTTTTAACCGCGATCTCGCGGGCGGCGGCATCCTTTACGGTAGCACAGGTGCGTGTGGAGCAGCCCGAGGCGCGCAGGATCGTGCACACGGTAAACGGGGACGGTATCATTGAAAAGATGGATGAACGCCCGGTCTATGCCCCGGCGGATGTGCTTGTGGCGGATGTCCGGGTAAAAGAGGGTCAGGCGGTGAAAAAGGGCGATGTTCTGGCACTTCTTGACATGGACAGTATCAATGAAAAGATAAACAGCGTTTCGGATGAGATCGAGGAGCTGCGCCTGTTAAATCAGGCGATTGCCGCCAGAGAGCAGGAGGATGCGCGCGAAAAAAGCAAGGCGACAGGCCGTGCGAAGGAGGACTATGACAATACGCTTTCCGATGGAAAGGCGCAGGAACAAGAGGCGGATGAACGGGTGGAGGACGCAAAGCAGAAAGTAAAGGAGGCAAAGGAGCAGGCGAAAAAGCAGGAGCAAGAGGCGTACGAGCAGAAATCGGAGGAGCTGGCGAAAGCTGTGGATGCAGCGAAAAAGGAGTACGAGACGGTGGTCGGGCAGGAGAAAGATGCCCTTCTTCTTGCGAAGCGCGCATTGGAGGATGCATCGAAGGAACCGTCGGAAAGCTATGATATTGAGCGCATACGGTTGGAAATCACTCAGAAGCAGCGCAGAATCAATGAGCTGTATCGGAGCATGTGGGAGGGTGAGGGAAGCATCGCCAGCGTGAATGACCAGATTGCTGCGCTTCAGACTGAGATCGCGTCACTGCAGCTTCAGCTGAAGGAACTGACGGATGTTGCCATGGAACAGAAAAAAGAGCGTGAGCAGGCAATCGAGCGGGCAAAGGAGGATTACGACAGCACGGCGGAAACCTGGGCGAAGCTTGTAAACGAGGCGAAGCAGAAGTGGGATGATGCGCAGTTAAAGCTGGATGAATTTTTGGAGAGCGGGGAGGATGCCGCGGAGGATCCTGCCGTACAGGCGGCAAAGGAAGCGCTTAAGGATGCCAGGCTCCAAAGGCAGGAGCAAGCGCGTTTACAGGAGGAAAAGGAGCGGCAGGCAAAACGCGCCGTCGAGGATTCATCAAAGACAGGTTTGAAGGACAATTCAGCTGCCGTCAATCAGCTTGCCATCGAGCGCAAAGAGCGGCAGCTTGCGCTGCTTATGAAGGAGAGGAAAAACGGCGGGAAAATCATTGCGGAGGTGGACGGAACAGTCACACAGGTGCAGCTGATAGTGGGGCAGAAGTCCATGGATACGGCGGCGTTTCTCATGTCTGATACGTCCGGCGGCATGAGCTTTACCACGCAGATCAGCAAGGAGGATGCCGTGTATGTAATGACCGGGGATCCGGTTACGCTCAAGAGCGGGGATCAGGTCTGTGAGGAGCTTACGGTTCTGTCAACCGAGACAAATGAGGATGAGACGGTGAAGGTAACGGTCTATGTGCCGAAGGATACATTCACCCTCGGGGCGTATGCGTTCATGGAGCTGGCAAAGCAGTCGGAGGAGTACGGTATAACGATACCAGTTTCCGCCGTACATACGGAAAATGAGCGGAATTTTGTGTATGTAATGGAGCCGGAGGAGACGGTGCTTGGGGGAAGCTTTGTGGCGCTTCGCACGGAGGTAACAGTTGCCGAGAAAAACGGAATGTATGCTGCGGTCACCGACAGCAGCCTGACGGAGGAAAGCCAGATTATTATTGATTCCGACCAGATGATTTCAGCGGGCGAGACAGTTCGTCTGCAGGAGGAGTGAAGCGCAGGGGAAGCCTGCTGCTCGCCATGGCCCTGATTCTGGCGGCGGCAGGCTTTGCATTTGGGGCGGAACGGGCAGAAAACGGTGCGGACGGTGTGGGCCGGGGCGTGACGCTGTCTCTGGTAGAGCCTTTATCGGAAGGAGATGCACAGGCGCTTTTGGCAGGGGAGCATCAGGAAGATGCGGCGGCGTTTACGGTGTGGGGTGAGC
Organism: uncultured Lachnospiraceae bacterium; assembly: GCA_949132985.1. Taxonomy (GTDB): domain Bacteria; phylum Bacillota; class Clostridia; order Lachnospirales; family Lachnospiraceae; genus W0P33-017. The sequence continues at coordinate 893 of CASCGD010000017.1, read as the reverse complement.
TGGCGGACAGGCACATCTCAGATCCGGATTTGGGGCGGAGCGTAAAGGCCGACGTGATCATCCTGCGCGGCGATTGTGAGCTGATTTTGCCCCAGACGGCGGTTTTGGCATCGGAGGATGAGAAAGGGTGCCTCATCGGGGAAAAGACGGCATGGGAGCTGTTTGGAAGCACGAAAGTCGTCGGGGATGAGGTCTGTATCGGAACAGAAGCCCGAAGCATCCGCGGAGTGGTTCACCGACCGGAAGAGGGTGTGATTGTCATGGGAAGCCTGAAAGGCGGGACAGAAGATACGGGAAAAGAGGAAGCGCCCTGCTATGACCGCGTTACGCTATCCTCTAAAAAGGCAGCGGACGGGGAAGCGTTTTTGATGCAAAACGGGCTGGAGGGCGCGGTGCTCCGCTTTGATTACCTGCGGAACCTCTCGTGGATTTCCGGGCTCGTTCCCGGAAAGTGGTCTGATTTTTCCGGCTGGAAGAGAAATTATGAAAATATGAAGCAGGACGTTGACCGGATGATGCGTGTGCATAAAAATAGCCTGGAGGTCTGTTATGAAAAGCAGTGCGTGGCGCTGATGTGGAACCGGGCGCTTGAGGTTGTCTGCGTCTGGTCGGCTGTTGTGTACTTGTTTCAGGCTGGCAAAGGCGGGATGGTTTCCTGCGTATGGTGCAAGAGAGTTTGTAATCTCTCTGACTGTCAACGATCAGAAGAGTGATCGGATACGGGGCATGAAGCAGATACGGTTGACTACACGCCAAAACTATTTATAATTTTGAAAAAGTCCAAAATTTCATACCCATTCCACATTCCCATGCTATACTGTTTCCAAGGAGGTGCTAAAATGGCAACACTACTAATTGTTGAGGACGACCGCAAGACCAACGATGCGATTTGT
>CASCGD010000016.1 GCA_949132985.1 uncultured Lachnospiraceae bacterium | reverse complement strand
GCCTTTTCGCAGATGGAAATGAATAATGCGTGGCGTGTCGCGGAGACAAATTCTATTCAGGAAGAGGCGGAAAAAAGAGGAATTGAGCTGATCTACACGGATGCTGGCGGAGATACCGCAAAGCAGGTGTCAGATGTCGAGGATATTGTGAATCAGAAACCGGATGTAATTATGATGGCGCCGAGGGAGTATGACGGTATGGCGCCGGCGCTGGAGGCGGCAAAGACAGCGGGCATCCCGGTACTTCTGCTCGACCGTGAGACCGCAGGAGAGGCAGGCGTTGACTATCTCGCGTTTGTGGGAGCCGATTTTTACTGGGAAGGCCAGGAATGTGCAAAGAAACTGATCGAGCGGTTCGGAACAGAGGAAGAGGTGAATGTGGTTCAGATTACCGGAACACCGGGTTCTTCCGTAGCAATTGACCGCCAGAAGGGCTTCGAGGATGAGCTTGCAAAGCATGATAACTTCCATATCATTGCAACACAGAATGGCGAGTTTACACGTTCGATTGCACAGACGGCAATGGAAAATATTATTCAGGCGCAGGGCGACAAAATTGACGCGGTATACGGGCATGATGACGAGTGCGCAATTGGAGCAATCCAGGCATTGAAATCTGCGGGAATGAAGCCCGGCGAGGATATTGCGGTAGTCGGAATCGGCGGATTTAAGGATGCCTGCGTATGCATTCAGAACGGAGAGATGGATGGCACCGTACTGTGCAGTCCCTGGTTTGGACCTACCGTTTTTGATCTGTGTGAGAAGATCGTAAAGGGAGAAACCATTGATACCTTTGTTCAGAATCCAGGATATATGATCGATTCATCAAATGTTGATGAGTACATCCCGGATGCATTCTAAAAAACAGCGGAATAAAAGATTGGAAAAGAGAAGTGGAAACAGCTTCTCTTTTCCTGTAAAAAGGCAGGAGTGATCTATGGGAAACGAATATATTCTTGAAATGAAAGGAATCAGCAAATCTTTTTCGTCTGTAAAAGTACTACATGAGGTTGATTTTCGCATAAAAAAGGGAGAAGTGCATGCCTTGATGGGAGAAAACGGGGCGGGCAAGTCAACACTGATTAAAATTTTGACCGGCATTTACAGCAGAGATGGCGGCACAATTTTATTTGACGGAAAAGAAATCCATCCTGCGGATGCGCTGGAAGCTCAAAAGGCCGGAATCAGCACGATTTATCAGGAGATTTCACTGATCGGTCAGCTGAGCGTAGCTGAAAATATATATATTGGCCGGGAAATAAAAAAGCATGGCGCTATCGATTGGAAAGCAATTAATGAAAAGAGCCGTGAGCTGCTCGCCGGCCTTGGTTTAGATATTGATGTGACAAAGGTATTAAGCAGCTATGGAACCGCGATTCAGCAGATGGTAGCGATTGCCCGCTCTATTTTAATTGACGCAAAGCTTGTGATTATGGATGAGGCGACATCCTCTCTGGATGATGATGAAGTAAAAATTTTGTTTAACATAATCAGAAAGCTGAAGGCGCAGGGAATTTCGGTGCTGTTTATTTCTCATCGTCTGCCTGAAATTTTTGAGATTGCCGACAGTCTTACGGTCTTAAAGGACGGATCGCTGGTAGGTGAATACCGGACAGCGGATTTGACCAGAAAAGAGCTGGTTTCAAAAATGATCGGGCATGACGCGGAAAATATCGTGGAGGTGAAGCGGACGTATCGCAAGGTAAGCGGCGAAGAGTACTTGAAGGTATCGGATATTCAAAGCGGTATCAAGCTGAAAGGTCTTAATTTGACGATTCACCGTGGGGAGATTGTTGGTCTGGCCGGCTTGCTCGGAGCGGGACGAACAGAGCTGGCAAGAGTTATTTTTGGAATTGACCGAAAAGATAAAGGAGAAATATGGATTGACGGAAAGCCCGTAGAATTTAAGCTGCCGGCGCATGCAATCGGCCATGGGCTGGCATTTTGTTCCGAGGACCGCAAGGTGGAGGGAATCATACCGAACCTTACAATTGCCGAGAATATCAGTATTGCGAATATGAAAGAGGTGAGCCGTTTTGGTGTGATTCACCATGCAAAACAGCGTGCCGTTGCCAAGGAATATATAGAGAAAATACGGATAAAAACAACCGGCACCGACCAGAAAATAAAAAATCTGTCCGGAGGGAACCAGCAAAAGGTGATTTTGGCAAGATGGCTTAGCATGAAGCCTGACTTTATCATTTTGGATGAGCCGACACGCGGAATTGATGTAGGCGCGAAAAAAGAAATAGAGGATTTAATCAGAGAGATATCGGCGGAGGGAATCAGTGTACTTTTGATTTCTTCCGAGTTCGAAGAGCTGATCCGCAACTGTGACCGGGTGGAGGTATTGCGGGATGGAAAAAATGCCGGCTGTTTAAGAGGAGAGGAAATTACGGAGAACAACATCATGAGTCTGATTGCAACTGGAAAAGTGGAGACGGGAGGTGGGCAGAGTGAATAGGGAACAGCTTGGAGAAATCAGCAGGAAGTACGGTGCTTTGATTGTGCTGATACTCATGGTGGTAATCAATGCGATTGTTACACCAAATTTTTTACATATCAATACGATGTGGAATATATTGATACAGGCGTTTTCTGTTATCGTCATTTCGATGGGTATGACACTCGTAATTGCCACGGGCGGCATCGATATTTCAGTCGGCTCCACAATGGCACTGGCATCCATTATATTTGCAAAGCTTCTGATTGAATATGAGATGAGCTTTGGAGTCTCGCTTTTGGCAGCACTTTTTGCATCCTGCATTTTCGGAGCGTTTAACGGGATTCTTATTGGCGTATTTGATTTTCAGCCGATCGTTGCCAGCTTGATTTTGATGATTTCAGGAAGAGGAATTGCGCAGCAGTTTAATAACGGAGTAGTAATTTCTTTTTACGGCAATAAATATTCTGCAATTGGTACATATCGAATCGGGGGAGTTGTTCCGATTCAGATCGTTTTTATTTTGCTGGTGGTGCTGGCAGCTGCTTTTATTGTTAAAAAAACAAATTTTGGACTTTATGTCCAGGCAATCGGAGACAATAAAACGGCATCAAAGCTGATGGGATTGCGAACCACCCTTGTCCTGGTTGGAATTTATGTTTTGTGCGCGTTTCTGGCAGGCTTTGCGGCATCGCTCGAAACGCTGCGTATGTGTTCCGCAGATCCCAATAACATCGGCCTCAATGTAGAACTGGATTGTATCGCCGCAGTGGCGATCGGCGGGACCTCCATGAGCGGCGGCAGGGCAGTCGTATGGGGAACGCTGGTTGGTGCGCTTGTGATGCAGCTTATTACGACGATGATGAACATGAACAATATTTTCTATGCATATGCATTGGTCATTAAATCGGTTATCATCATTATCGCATTGTACTTACAGAAAGAGAAAGAATCATAGGGAGGCGGGTATGTTAAAAAATAAATTAAAAATCGGCGGTTCGTGGATTGCCATACTTGTATTGATCGTTGTTCCCTCCATTATTTACGGTGATAAATTTTTCAGTACTACCAATGCGTTTAATGTGTTAAGGCAGATGAGCATGATCGGACTCATCTCGATCGGAATGACCTGCGTCATTCTTACGGCAGGAATTGATCTTTCGGTGGGGGCTACGGTGGCTCTTGCGGCGGTTCTCTCGGCGATGCTGACGGAAAAGAGTGTTTTTCTGGCTATTTTTGTTCCGGTTCTGGCGGGCATTTTTATTGGGGCGGTGAATGGGTTTATCATTGCGAGGTTGAAAATTGTTCCTTTCATTGCGACGTTGGCAGTTCAGATGGCAGTGAGGGGAATTGCCTATATTATTACGGACATCAAATCAATTTCCGTATCGGAGCATGCTGCGAGTTTCGCCATCCTCGGAAGGGGATATTTGTACGGGATACCGATTCCGGTTCTTATTTTAGCCCTGGTGCTGGTAATTATGGGATTTGTCTGCCAAAGAACTTCGTTTGGAAGAAGTCTGTATGCCATTGGCGGTAATGAAGATGCGGCCAAAATGATGGGTATTAAAGTGGCGAGGAACAAAGCGATTGCCTATGTACTGACGGGGGCGTTTTCCGGGCTGGCCGGTGTGATTCTCTGCTCCAGGCTGGGGGCAGGGCAGCCGCTTTCCGGAACCGGCTGGGAAATGGACGCAGTGGCGGCTGTGGCAATCGGCGGCACGCTTCTCTCCGGGGGCGTGGGCGGTGTCTGGAAGACTCTGTCCGGCGTGCTGATTACGGCATTAATTGGAAATATCATTAATTTGCAGGGAAATGTCAATACATATGTACAGCAGATCGTTATGGGAGCGATTGTTCTGGTAGTAATTATTATACAGAGAAGAACACAGATGAAGGAGAGTTGAGCTTATGAAATTAAAAGTACCGGTAAGAGAGATGACAAAAGAGCTGATGGAGTCAATGGAAGAGGAGGGGCTGATTGTGCGGCTTGCACCGCATAAACATGATATCGAGACCCCTTATGGAAATACATGGTTTGCGGATTTGTATGAAGGACGGGAAGGCTATGGCCCGCATCGACTGATTGCGCTGACCGTAAACCGCGAGGGCTTTCCGGGCTTCGGGACACATCCGGATCAGGAGGAATTCTGGCTGATTGGCGATAACGAGGCAAAGCCGATGTATATCCTCGTCGCACGGATGCCTCTCGCGCAATTTCAGGAAAAAGTCCGCGAAGAAACACTTGAGGCGGAAGATTTTTATCTGTTAAAGGCAAAATACAATGATCCCGAGGTCAGCTTTTTTGTAATGAAAAAAGAGATTCCTCACGGGGAGGGTATTTTTGACAGGGATGGTATTTGCCCCTCCTTCTACGTAACGGAAAGTAGGTATCTGCCGTTGGATTTATGCAGCATGGGCAAATACGAAATAGAGCTTTCGCATATCTGAAATCAATCAGGCATCATAGTTGTTATCCCGGTATTCGGTGGGTGTCATGCCGCACATTTTTCGGAAAGTAGTACAAAAACTGCTTTCCGAAGAAAAACCGCTGCTAAAGCATATTTCCTTGATCGATGAGGTTGTGCTTTTCAGGTAGAATTTGGCAATATTGATTCTGCTGACGACGATATATTCATGCGGTGTATAGCCGGTTTCTTTTTTGAAAAGGCGTGTGAAGTAAAATGGGCTGAGACCGGCTTTATTTGCCAGATCTTCTAATGTGAGTCGTTCCCGGATATTCTCATTGATATACGAGATAATATCCTCGGTAATGGGGCGTGTGTCTTCCTCAAGGGTCTTTGTACTGCACAGGATAAGATCTGTCAGAATTTTCACAATATAATAAGAACATAGCGCGTCATTTATGGAACCGGAGCTAAGCATTAGAAGAATTCGGTTTAAATCTTTTTCGAAGGAGATAAGATTTCGCACCGAGCAGACAGGTCCCGCATTGCTGAAGATTGTCTGGACATATTCCCTGCTGGTGGAACCATCGAAATGCGTCCAGAGAATTTCGCTGTCTCTGGTTGTTCCATACATATGCGGCTTGTAGCAGTCCACGAGCACGACATCTTCTTCGTGGAACAGATGTTTTTTGTTGTCGACATATAAATAGCCTGCGCCCTTTTTTACATAAATCAGGAGAAAGCTGTTATAGTTATTTCTCTGTACAAGATATTCTTTTGTACAGAAATAGTGTCCGGCACACAGGGGGTAAAAGAAAACCTGTTTTGAGGTTTCACCGGGGGTATAAAAGAAAACGGTGGATTTTTTTGTGCAACCAATATCGATGGGGTGCATGAGTGTGGTCCTTTCTGGGCAAAGGCTGCCCGGGCGGCAGAATTGGGAATGTATCTGTTTTAAGTATAGAATGAGAAAAAATTCGTGTCAATAAATAGAGCAATTTTTTAAAATAAGCGGGCAAGCAACAGTAATGATTTTTCAAATTATTTCGTTAAAATCAGGGAAGAAGAAACAGGTTGGGCAAAGTCATATTTAACAGATAAAGGAGGTTTCGCATGAAAGAAGTGGAGACAGTAAGGGTATGGGAGGAGACGGTGATGATTCCGACATACGGCGTTGGAAAGCCGAACAAAAATCCCATGTTTTTAGAAAAAAGAGTGTATCAGGGCAGCAGCGGGAAGGTATACCCGTACCCTGTTATTGAAAAAATATATGATGAAAAAACCGATCAAAAATATCAGGCGGTTTATCTGGAAAATGAATATTTAAAAATTATGATTCTGCCGGAGCTGGGGGGAAGAATTCAGAGAGCCTATGATAAAACAAACGGTTATGATTTTGTCTACTATAACCATGTAATAAAGCCGGCTTTGGTTGGTCTGCTCGGTCCGTGGATCAGTGGCGGAATAGAGTTTAACTGGCCGCAGCATCACAGGCCGACAACTTATATGCCGGTGGACTGCATGCTGCAGGAGCACGAGGACGGTTCAAAGTCGGTGCTGGTCAATGATACGGACCGGATGTATGGGACAAAGGGGATTGCCAAGTTCACGTTATATCCGGGGAAGGCGTATCTGGAGATTACCGGACAGCTTTACAATCGGACAAATATGCCGCAGACATTTCTCTGGTGGGCGAATCCGGCAGTACCTGTCAATGATCATACAAAATCTATTTTTCCGCCGGATGTTCACGCGGTGATGGATCATGGCAAACGGGATGTGTCGCGGTTTCCGATTGCGACAGGGACTTATTATAAGCATGATTACAGCGAGGGCGTGGATATTTCCAGATATAAGAATCTACCGGTTCCGACCTCCTATATGGCGGAAAAATCTGATTTTGATTTTGTAGGCGGTTACGACTTTGGTGTGGGAGCCGGGGTGCTCCATGTGGCTGACCATCATGTATCGCCCGGAAAAAAGCAATGGACATGGGGATGCGGCGATTTCGGAAAACGCTGGGACAGAAACCTGACGGACGAGGACGGGCCTTATATTGAGCTGATGACAGGCGTTTTTACGGATAACCAGCCGGATTTTACGTGGCTAAAGCCTTTTGAGGAGAAGGTTTTCAAGCAGTATTTTATGCCGTATAAAGCAGTGGGAGATGTAAAAAATGCCACGATTGAGGCGGCGGTAAACTTTACGGTTTCGGATGGCAGGGCAGAGATTGTGGTGTACGCGACAAGCCCCCGGAAAGAGGCGGAAATTGTGATTACCCGCAACGGAGAAGTTGTTTTCAGGGACACGGCGGATCTTGATCCGGTACATACTTATCAGGGAATCGCTAAGTTAAACGGAGGCAGAGCGCAGGAATATACGGTGTCGGTGCGCAGTCGGGAAGGAAAGGAGCTGGTTTCCTTTACACCGCTTGTGCGGGATATTCCAAAGCTGCCGGAGCCGGCGAAAGCGGCAAAGGAACCGCAGGAAATTGTTACGGTAGAGGAACTTTATCTGACTGGGCAGCATATCGAACAGTACCGGCATGCCACCTGTTTGCCGGACAAATATTATCTGGAAGGTTTAAAGAGAGATCCGGGAGATATCAGAACGAATATTGCGTATGGCTCGTTGCTGCTCGCTAGAGGCTTATTTGAGGAGTGTGAACCGTATTTTCGCAGGGCAGTCAGACGCGCCACATGGAAGAATCCGAATCCGTACGATAGTGAGGGATATTATAAACTGGGACTTAGTCTGTTTTACCAAAAGAAATATGAAAGTGCCTACGACGCATTTTATAAGGCGACATGGAGCAGTGAGCAGCAGGAGATGAGCTTTTACTATCTGGCTGCAATCGCCTGCGGTAAAGAGGAATATGAAAACGCGTTATACCTGATAGAAAAAGGGCTGGTGAAAAACTGGCACAATGTAAAGGCAAGGGGCATCAAAGCGGTAATTCTGCGAATGCTTGATAGAAGAGAAGCCGCATGCAGCTGGATAAAAGAAAATTTGCAGATTGATCCGTTTGATTACGTGAGCAGATGGGAAGCACTTGACTATTTAGAGGGGGAGACGCTGGAAAAAGAAAAGCGTGTTCTTTCGACTTGTCTCCGCGGCAATGCAGAGGCATATCTGCGGCTGGCGAGAGATTATGCAGAATGCGGTTTTTATGCAGAGGCGGAAAAGATTCTTTGTGCATGTCCGGCGGAGGCGGCACTGAATGAGTATTACAAAGCATATTATATGAAACAGTCGGGAAAATCAGATACAGAGGTGGCGCAACAGTATCTTCTGGCAGAAGCACAGGATTCCTACTGCTGTTTCCCGAATGAGCTGGAAGATATTGCCGTGCTGACTGACTGCGGTGCCGTGGTGCAACATGCTGCATTTTCATGGTATTATCTGGGCAACCTCTATTACGATAAAAAACAGTATGAAAAAGCCGCTGCCTGCTGGGAAACATGTGTAAAAAATAATGACCGTTTTCCGACGGCCTACAGAAATCTTTCACTCGCCTATTATAATCATTTGGACAGGAAAGCTGAGGCCAGGGCTGTTATGGAGCGGGCGCTTGAGCTGGATACAGGGGATGCCAGAATCTTCTTTGAGCTGGATCAGCTCTACAAAAAGCTCGGAGTGTCTGTGAAGGAGCGGCTTGCACATTATGAGGCATATAAGGAGACGGCTCTCGAGCGGGACGATGCGTTTATCGAGTATGTAACTCTGCAAAACCTGGTCGGGAATTACGAAGAGGCATATGCTCTTCTGCAATCCAGAAAGCTGCACCCGTGGGAGGGTGGCGAAGGAAAGGCCGCGGCTCAGTATATTGCAGCACTGGTTGAGATGGCGAAGGAAAAGCTGCGCCGGAAGGAATATGCACAGGCAAAGGAGCTTTTGCAGCGCGCTCTGGTTTATCCTGAAAATCTTGGAGAGGGCAAGCTGGAAGGGTGCCGGGATAACAATATATACTATTATCTCGGGCTGACAGAGGAGCTCCTGGGGGAAGCCGAGGAAGCAGGGAAATGCTTTCGGCAGGCTCTTGAAGGTTCAAACGAGGTCGCAGGCACGATGTATTACAACGACCAGCCCGCAGATATGATTTTGTATCAGGGGCTCGCCTGTTATAAGCTGGGCTTGCAGAAAGATGGCAATCGCATGATGTACAGGCTGATCGATTTTGGCGAACAGCATGTGTGCGATGAAGTAAAGATTGACTACTTTGCTGTTTCCCTGCCGGATTTAATGATTTATGAAGAAGATTTTACACGGAAAAACAAGGCGCATTGCAATTATGTGATGGGACTTGGAAATCTGGGACTTGGAAAAAAGGATGAAGCGGTGAAATTCTTTGAAGAGACCTTACACATCGATCCGTTTCATTTGAATTGCCGGATTTTGCTCGGCGAGCTGAAGCGACAGCAATAAGTGGAAATCATTTGTGCGCAAAATAAACTTTCAGTCAAATAAAGGGCGACCCTTGCAGTCGCCCTTATTTCTGTGGTAAAATATGCCATATAGCGTCTCTAAGGAACAGGCGCCATACAAAAGAGCGAGAGGAGGAAGGCAAAATGCGAAGCATTTTTTTGCATGCCTTCCGACGAAATGCCCGCGAGCGGAGAGAACGGGCGTTACATTAAGGAGGAAGGCAAAATGCGAAGCATTTTCTTGCATGCCTTCCGACGAAAAGCCCGCGAGCGGAGGGAACGGGCGTTACATTAAGGAGGAAGGCAAAATGCGAAGCATTTTTTGCATGCCTTCCGACGAAAAGCCCGCGTCCGGAGGGAACGGGCACTGTATTAAAAAAAGTAAGGAGGAATAAGTAATGTTTAAAACGATGAAGCGGCTGCTGGCAGCCGCATGTGTGTTTGCACTGGTGGCGACCGTACTTCCGACGGTTCCCGTGAGGGCGGCAGGTGTGCCGAAATTCAAAAAAACGTACACTGGTTTGTATGAAAATGGGACAGGCAAGGGGAAATATACCTACACCCTGCAAAATCTCCAAAAAGGCCAGATTGTAAAGTGGAGCGTGTCAGGCGCAGGGAAGGCATATGTAAGTGTAAAAAAAGCGAGCAAAACTGCCGCGAAGAGCACAATGGACAACATTGTCACTGTAAAAACCAACGGTAAGACGGCTGCGAAGAATAAAAAGATCACATTGACCGCAAAGGTATATTCCAAGGCGGGCAAGCTGCAGTACACGGTTTCAACCTCGGCAAAGATCAAGGTAAAGCCCACAAAGGTGACGATCACTGCCCCCAAAGAGGCTGACAATGTACTTTCCGTTGGCGAGAGCTACGCATTCAGCTACAAGCTGACCCCGGTGAATGCCACCAGTACGAACCAGTGGACAGTGACCGGTGAGGACGGCAAAGATTACTCGGAATATATGAGCAGCGCAGGAGTTTTTAAGCCGGTGAAAGCAGGCATCTACACCATCAAGGCATCTGCGATGATTGGCAAGAAGGCGATCAAGACCGCGTCGGTGGTTGTAGAGGTTGTGGATTATATGGTAAATGCGCGGCAGACTGCCGCAAACAAGATCGAGGTTACCTATTCCGGCGACATGCGGGGCATTTTAGAGGTCGATAATTTTACCGTGACAAATGCGGCGGGTGCGAATATCGTTGCAAAAAGCCTGGATTTCTCCGCGGACGGCAAAAGTATGACGATCACGATGTTCTCGAACTTTAAGGACGGTGTGACCTATTCGATTACCGATGATGTGACAACCAGGGAATTTAAGGCCAGTGTAGGCACTCCGGTTAAGTTGGAAATCCTTACCAGCCAGGCGACCGTTGACAAGGAGACAACGATTGAATATGCGCTCTACGATAAGAACGGTATCGATGTTTCCGTGGTCTACGAGGGTAAGATGGAATATGAGGCGGAGGTGACAAACGGTTATCTCACGGATGGCAATAAACTGTTTATGAAAACGATCGGTAAGACCGCGACCGTGACCCTGAAGTATACGAGTAAATCGGACAGCAGTCTGGTGCTGACCGATTCGGACGTGATTACCTGTGTGGCGGCAGTTACGTCGGACAAGACGAATTTTACGCTGACAACATCCACGTCAGCGCCGGACTATTCTGCGGTGACCTACAAAGACAACCGCAAGGTATCGATCGGGACGACTTACTACACATATTTCCGCGCGCTGGATACGGACGACAGCGAAATAAAGTACAGCTCTCTTTCCTTCGAGTCGTCCGATCCGGATACCTTGATTATCAGCGCGGCAGGAAAGGTGACGCCGATCAAAAACGGAACCGTTAAGATTATTGTCACTGCTGTCTATGCGGGGGAGACGTATACTTACAGCTATGATGTGACCATTGCGGAAGCGGCTTATCTGAAAAAGATCAAGCTGAGCACGGATCGCGTGAACATGTCTAACGTGTACAACCCGGAGTATTACCAGTACATCGATGTTACTGCAACCGACCAGTACGGCGAGGATTTTCCGCTGAACGAGGAGGCGGCAAACATTGCGGACAATAATAATTCCTATAAGGCAAACATTGCGACCTATGACGCGGCAAACAACCAGATCAAGCTTCGGACTTCCAATGTCGCAAGCGGCACTTATTCCTATACGCTGACGCTGACCTGTAACGGGAAAAAGGCAACGGCAAGCTTTACGGTTGTCGTATCCTCGGTACCTGTTACCGGTGAGACTACCTATGAGATTGAGATTGACAAAAAGACCGCTGATCTGTCGCTGTCGAAGGATGTTGTCGGAAACCAGTATGTGACCGTGCGTCTGGCACAGTATCGGGGCGGTGTCTTTGTGAGCTATGCGAGCTTTTCTTCAGCGACGGTCACAAAGAACGGTGAGTATTTTTCGACGGATCTGACGTTGGGCGGATCAACGGCAGTGAAAAACCTGACTGCGTCTAACCGCCTGTATTTACAGGTGTTGGATATCAATAACGGGGTATGCCGCAAAGCGGATACAGGGACATACACGATTTCACTGCAGTACTATTCGGCGGCTGATAAGGCCTACAAGACGCAGGCGACCACATTGACGCTGACGGATACGCAGGATCGGCCGGAGGTACAGATTGACCGCACCACCGCGACAAAGAGCTGCGGGACTGCACTGGAGCTGGCACAGAACTGCCTGAGCCTGAACAACGGCGCCATCACGGAGTGCGTTGTGACAGGGGAGGCAGAGCCTGGTTCGAAGGTGATTTTAAAATCGGGAGATCAGATCAATATTCGATCCATCACCGTTGTCACCACCTATAAGATCGCGGGCGGGCAGGATGTGACTGTGACGTACACGATATCAGTCGGGAAGACGCTGACAAACGGATAAAAGAGAATAAAATCTAAGGGACGGCGCAATTCCGCGGTTGGGATTGCGCCGTTTTTATGTAAAGCGTTCCGGGAAAGATTCCGCAACAATAAAAAAGCCTGTCAAGACAGGCTTTTTTCAGCGGAGAGTATGGGATTCGAACCCACGTGCCCCCGTAAAGAGACAACTGCATTTCGAGTGCAGCTCGTTATGACCACTTCGATAACTCTCCGTATTGCTTTAACAATCTAATCATATCGCAAAACTTTCATAAAAGCAAGGATTCTGCCGCAGTTTTTTTGAAGAGGACAGGGCAAACGCAAAGGAGGTCCGCCGTGTCACGATTGCCGGCGCAGAGCATGTTTCGGTTACATTGTTGCTACAGGAGGGCTATGTACATTTACTCCTCATCCGTCAGATAGCGCATGCGGTGTTCGTCTTTCTTATCGCTTCTGGCAAAATAGGTGACGTCCTTGCTGCCGTTTAAGGCATGCATGCATTCGGTACACAGCGTACCGAAGGTGATTTGTGCACCGCAGCGGGAACATTGCGTATTGGATACCTTTTTTTCCTCCGCAGCGTATTCGATACGACCTTCCTTGATCCATTTGCGAACCTTGCTCTGGGGAATGCCAAACACCTCGGCAACCTCAAATTCCGTTACCCTGTGGGAGCGGATGTATTCGCGTATCTCTTTAAAAAGCGCTTCCTCCTCGCAGCCGGGGCAAAAGTCTTTCTCGTAGTCTACAGGCAGGGGCCTGTTGCATATCGTACAATATTTGTGATTGGAAAATTGATCATGAAAATTCATCGAAATTCCTCCTGGTACTTGTATCTGATGTTACTGGTGCTATAAAGTAATTGACATGGTTACTTTTCACAAAGTGAACGGTAACCTGACATGAAATAACTGCTTCTTTTCGATATGTGTCTGCTTGTGCCATCGGCTAAACTATGCTAGAATAAACAAAGTTATGATGAAAAATAAACAAACAGGTTACACTAATATATCGGAAGAGGAAAAAACCAATGACAGTACAACTGTTTTTTTTACAATTGATCAGCAATCAGGTGCTGATGAGCGGTATCGCCGGCTGGTTCGCAGCGCAATCCAGCAAAACCGTTCTCTATGCGTTGCTCAACCATAAGCTTGATATCAGCCGTTTCTGGGGAGACGGAGGGATGCCCTCGGCGCACTCCTCGACGGTAAGCTGTATGGCAGTATCCGCGGGGATTGTGTTCGGCGTCAGTTCATTTCAGTTTGCGGTCTGTGTGATTCTGGCGCTGATTACCATGCGCGACGCCATGGGCGTGCGGCTCGAAACAGGCAAGCAGGCGCGGATGCTCAACGAGATGATCAAGCTCTTTTCAAAGGACAATCCGGAATTGCCGGAGGAACGCCTGAAGGAATTTGTCGGGCATACACCGCTGCAGGTTCTGACCGGCTGCATTGTGGGATGCGCCATGGCAGTTATCCTGAATCTTTTTTACAGTCCGTAATCCTTGCCGGTTTCCACACCGAGGGCGCGTATATGTCCTTTTAAGGCATGAGTGGTAACGGTGACATTGAGCTGAACCGATTTACATTCAACCGCTGTAAACACCAGATAGTTATTTTCTCCCTTGCGGAACGGCAGCGATATGGAGGAACCTTTTTTATCCTTCAGCGCCTCCGCGTCTATCTGTTTTCTCCCGTTTCCGGAGCTGCCTTTGATCAGGACCTTTCCGGCAGTCTGGTCCGTAAGGGCGGCGCCCACCACTTCGATTTTGACATAGGCGCGAATATCCTTGTCGGCCTCAAAGGTCCACTTTGCAATGGAGTTTTTCGACAGGGTAAAGGACTGTGTCGCCGAACGGCTGTACATGCCGTCTTCTTCGTGATAGAAGATATAGCCGGTGATTCCGGCCGCTATGACGAGCACGACGGCAAGTGCAATTGCTGCGAATTTTTTCATTTTATTTCATCCCTTTCAAATTGAAAATAAGGCGGATCAGCCTGCCGCAATGCGAAGGTGGAAGCCGATCCGACCGGCTTTTCTATCTGTGATTTTGGTATTCCAGCGCGGCCTCCACAAAGCCACGAAAGAGCGGATGCGGACGGTTCGGCCGGGATTTCAGCTCCGGGTGGGCCTGCGTGGCGACAAACCAGGGATGATCCGGCTGTTCAACCATTTCAACGATACGCCCGTCCGGTGAGATACCGCACAGGCTCATGCCGTTTTGTGTCAGGACTGTCCTGAAATCGTTGTTTACCTCATAGCGATGGCGATGACGCTCGTGAATGATATCGGTTCCATAGAGACGGCGCACCAGCGAATTTTCGCTCAGCTGGCAGGGATAGGAGCCGAGACGCAGTGTGCCGCCGATGTCACCATCCGCGTCCTGATCGGGCATGAGAGCGATGACCGGATGTGCGGTTTGCGGGTCAAGCTCTATGCTGTGGGCGTCATGTATGTTACATACGTTCTGTGCAAACTCTATGATGGAAACCTGCATGCCAAGGCAGAGCCCCAGATAGGGGATTTTGTTTTCTCTGGCATATCGGCAGGCGATGATCATGCCTTCCACGCCGCGGGTGCCAAAGCCTCCGGGCACAAGGATACCGCTCACATCCCCTAAGAACTCTTTCACATTCTCGCTTGTCACAAGCTCGGAGTCCACCCACCTGATGTTGACCGTGGAGCGGCTCGCGATTCCGCCGTGCTTTAAGGCTTCTACAACAGAGATGTATGCGTCGTGGAGCTGAGTGTATTTCCCGACGAGCGCTACGGTGACGTCCTTGTCGGGATGGCGCAGCGCGTCAACCATGTCGACCCAGTCGTCGAGGTCTGGCTCGGGACATTCCAGATGCAGGCATTCGCATGCTACCCGGGCGAGGTTTTCTTTTTCCATGGCCAGAGGGGCTTCATATAAATATTCCACGTCAAGATTTTGAAGTACGTGGGAATTCGGTACGTTACAGAAAAGCGCGATCTTATCCTTTAATCCCTGGTCAAGCTCGTGCTCGCTGCGGCACACGATGACATCCGGCTGAATACCCATTCCCTGCAGCTCTTTAACGGATGCCTGCGTAGGCTTTGTTTTCAGTTCCCCGGAGGCACGGATATATGGAATCAGCGTCACATGGATGAGCATGGCGTTCTCGCGCCCAACCTCGTGCTGAAACTGGCGGATGGACTCAAGGAACGGCTGACTCTCGATGTCGCCCACCGTACCGCCGACTTCAATGATGGCGATATGCGTGTCCTTTGAGGTGAAATTTCGATAAAATCTGCTTTTAATTTCATTCGTAACATGAGGAATCACCTGGACTGTGCCACCGCCATAGTCTCCGCGGCGTTCTTTTTGCAGCACGGACCAGTAGATTTTTCCGGTTGTCACATTGGAATTTTTCGTTAAACTTTCATCAATAAAACGCTCGTAATGTCCAAGATCAAGATCTGTCTCGGCGCCGTCGTCGGTGACAAATACTTCACCGTGCTGAATCGGATTCATTGTTCCGGGGTCGATATTGATGTAGGGGTCAAATTTCTGCATGGTTACTGTGTAGCCCCGTGCTTTGAGCAGACGCCCGAGGGATGCGGCAGTGATACCCTTGCCGAGCCCGGAAACAACGCCACCGGTGACAAATACATATTTTACGGGCATGATATGTTCCTCCTAAGGTGATTTTGCTGAGTGAAACAGGATTGTTCAAAGCCAAGCTCGAAAATCCTGTTTAAGAACAACTATTACCATTATACATCCCACAGAAAAAGAAATCTACCGGAATTGGAAATAATTTTTATTAATTTTTTAGAAAATGTTTATAAAAACAGGGAAAGTATATATTGAAATCAAAAGGGTTTGCTCTTATAATGGTAAGAAGTGTTTATAACAAGAGTTAAAAAGAAAGTTGGTACATTTATGGAAAACGGCAGTTTCGGGGGCGGCAACGGAGGCCCGAATAACGGCAATAACGGAAATAATAAAGGCGGGGGCGGAAATAACAACAACGGTTCCAGAGGTAACCGCAACGGACAGATGATCATGATGTTTGTCCTGATTACGCTGGTAGCGCTGCTTTTTATGAGTCTGATCAGCAAATGGCAGACGCAGATGACGGCGAAGGAAATTACTTACACCGAGTTTATGGAGATGGTGGAGAAGGGCGAGGTGGAGAGTGTTGAGCTGAATGCCCAGCAGATTGACATCATGCCGAAAAAAAACGGCGACGAGATGCTGGCCATCTCCTATTATACCGGTTATGTGGGGGATGATGAGCTTGTCTCTATATTAAAGGAAGCAAATATTTCCATTAAGGGCGAGATTCCCGACAATACGGCGGGATGGATTTACAACATCGTAAGCTTCCTGCTTCCGCTGGTGCTGCTGTGGGCGCTGATGGCGTTCCTCATGAAGCGCATGGGCGGTTCCATGAGCGTGGGAAAGAGCACGGCAAAGATTTATGTGGAGAAAAAGACCGGAGTCACCTTCAAGGATGTGGCAGGACAGGACGAGGCGAAGGAATCGCTGCAGGAGGTTGTGGACTTTCTGCACAATCCGAAAAAGTATACGCAGATCGGTGCGAAGCTGCCGAAGGGAGCGCTGCTTGTGGGGCCTCCCGGAACCGGAAAGACGCTGCTGGCAAAGGCGGTGGCCGGGGAGGCCGGGGTGCCCTTTTTCTCACTGGCAGGTTCCGATTTTGTGGAGATGTTTGTGGGTGTGGGCGCTTCCCGTGTGAGAGACTTGTTTAAAGAGGCGCAGAAGCAGGCACCGTGTATTATTTTTATCGATGAGATCGACGCGATCGGAAAGAGTCGTGATACCCGCTACGGCGGCAATGATGAGCGGGAGCAGACGTTAAACCAGCTCCTTGCGGAGATGGACGGTTTTGATACATCAAAGGGATTGCTCATACTGGCGGCGACGAACCGGCCGGAGGTGCTGGACAAAGCGCTTCTTCGACCGGGGCGCTTTGATCGCCGGATTATCGTGGATAAACCCGATCAGAAAGGGCGGCTGGAGACGCTTCGTGTTCACTCCAAGGATGTCAAGATGGATGAATCGGTGGATCTGGAGGCAATCGCTCTGGCTTCTGCCGGGCTGGTTGGATCTGATCTGGCAAATATCATCAACGAGGCGGCCATCAATGCGGTGAAGCGCGGTCGGGCATTTGTCAATCAGAGTGATCTCTTTGAAGCTTTCGAGATCGTGGCAGTGGGCGGCAAGGAAAAGAAGGACCGCACCATGAGCGATCAGGAGCGCAAGATTGTGGCGTACCATGAGGTTGGCCACGCGATGATTGCAGCCCTGCAGAAAAATACCGAGCCGGTACAGAAGATTACGATCGTGCCCCGGACGATGGGCGCGCTGGGTTATACCTTGCAGACGCCGGAGGAGGAGAAGTTCTTACAGACGAAGGAGGAGCTGATCGCCAAGATTAATACGTACATGGCAGGCCGGGCAGCCGAGGAGCTTGTATTTAAGTCCGCTACCAGCGGCGCCGCCAACGATATCGAGATGGCGACACGCATCGCCCGGGCGATGGTGACCCAGTACGGTATGTCGGAGGAGTTCGGCATGATGAGCCTCGAATCGGTGGAGAACCGCTATCTGGACGGACGTCCGGTGTTAAACTGCGGTGAGGAAACCGCGGCGCAGATTGACAAGGTAATTCAGCGGATGATCAAAACCGCTTATGCGGATGCGATGCGTATGCTGGAGGAAAACCGTGAGATTCTGGATCGTATTTCTGACCATCTCTACAACAAAGAGACAATCACCGGCAAGGAGTTTATGAAGATATTCCGGGAGATGAAAGGATTGCCTGAACCCCGCGAGGAGAAGAGGCCGGCCGGCGCAGCAAAACCGGTGGGGACTGAGGTCGCGGATGTGATCTATGTGGAGCCGAGGAATGGGAAAGATATCGCGGCACCCCAGGACGATGACGGAGATGAAAGCGAGTTGGTGCAGCCGGATGGAGCCGTGGGAGAAAGCGCGGCGGTACAAAAGGACGGCGACGGAGCAGACACCGCGGCGGCGCCGTCGGACGAGAAGGATGACGATCATGGCATTTGACTTTGAAGAGGAACTGACGAAGCTTCCGAACAAGCCCGGCGTCTACCTGATGCACGACGATAAGGACGCCATTATCTATATTGGAAAAGCGCGTTCTCTGAGGCATCGCGTGCGGCAGTACTTTCAGGCGAGCCATCACGAGGGCATTAAAAAGGACCGCATGGTGCAAAAAATCGCCCGATTTGAGTATATCGTGACGGATTCGGAGCTGGAAGCGCTGGTGCTGGAGTGTAATCTGATCAAGGAGCACCGTCCAAAATACAATACGATGCTTACGGATGACAAAACGTATCCATATATAAAAGTGACGCTGGGGGAGCCTTTCCCCAGGGTCCTTTTTTCGCGTCAGTTGAAAAAAGACCGGTCCTCCTATTTCGGCCCCTATACGAGCGCGGGGGCGGTGAAGGATACAATCGGACTGATTCATAAGCTTTTTCAGGTGCGCACCTGAAAAAGCTTATGAATCAGTCCGATTGTATCCTTCACCGCCCCCGCGCTCGTATAGGGGCCGAAATAGGAGGACCGGTCTTTTTTCAACTGACGCGAAAAAAGGACCCTGGGGAAAGGCTCCCCCAGCGTCACTTTTATATATGGATACGTTTTGTCATCCGTAAGCATCGTATTGTATTTTGGACGGTGCTCCTTGATCAGATTACACTCCAGCACCAGCGCTTCCAGCTCCGAATCCGTCACGATATACTCAAATCGGGCGATTTTTTGCACCATGCGGTCCTTTTTAATGCCCTCGTGATGGCTCGCCTGAAAGTACTGCCGCACGCGATGCCTCAGAGAACGCGCTTTTCCAATATAGATAATGGCGTCCTTATCGTCGTGCATCAGGTAGACGCCGGGCTTGTTCGGAAGCTTCGTCAGTTCCTCTTCAAAGTCAAATGCCATGATCGTCATCCTTCTCGTCCGACGGCGCCGCCGCGGTGTCTGCTCCGTCGCCGTCCTTTTGTACCGCCGCGCTTTCTCCCACGGCTCCATCCGGCTGCACCAACTCGCTTTCATCTCCGTCATCGTCCTGGGGTGCCGCGATATCTTTCCCATTCCTCGGCTCCACATAGATCACATCCGCGACCTCAGTCCCCACCGGTTTTGCTGCGCCGGCCGGCCTCTTCTCCTCGCGGGGTTCAGGCAATCCTTTCATCTCCCGGAATATCTTCATAAACTCCTTGCCGGTGATTGTCTCTTTGTTGTAGAGATGGTCAGAAATACGATCCAGAATCTCACGGTTTTCCTCCAGCATACGCATCGCATCCGCATAAGCGGTTTTGATCATCCGCTGAATTACCTTGTCAATCTGCGCCGCGGTTTCCTCACCGCAGTTTAACACCGGACGTCCGTCCAGATAGCGGTTCTCCACCGATTCGAGGCTCATCATGCCGAACTCCTCCGACATACCGTACTGGGTCACCATCGCCCGGGCGATGCGTGTCGCCATCTCGATATCGTTGGCGGCGCCGCTGGTAGCGGACTTAAATACAAGCTCCTCGGCTGCCCGGCCTGCCATGTACGTATTAATCTTGGCGATCAGCTCCTCCTTCGTCTGTAAGAACTTCTCCTCCTCCGGCGTCTGCAAGGTATAACCCAGCGCGCCCATCGTCCGGGGCACGATCGTAATCTTCTGTACCGGCTCGGTATTTTTCTGCAGGGCTGCAATCATCGCGTGGCCAACCTCATGGTACGCCACAATCTTGCGCTCCTGATCGCTCATGGTGCGGTCCTTCTTTTCCTTGCCGCCCACTGCCACGATCTCGAAAGCTTCAAAGAGATCACTCTGATTGACAAATGCCCGACCGCGCTTCACCGCATTGATGGCCGCCTCGTTGATGATATTTGCCAGATCAGATCCAACCAGCCCGGCAGAAGCCAGAGCGATTGCCTCCAGATCCACCGATTCATCCATCTTGACATCCTTGGAGTGAACACGAAGCGTCTCCAGCCGCCCTTTCTGATCGGGTTTATCCACGATAATCCGGCGATCAAAGCGCCCCGGTCGAAGAAGCGCTTTGTCCAGCACCTCCGGCCGGTTCGTCGCCGCCAGTATGAGCAATCCCTTTGATGTATCAAAACCGTCCATCTCCGCAAGGAGCTGGTTTAACGTCTGCTCCCGCTCATCATTGCCGCCGTAGCGGGTATCACGACTCTTTCCGATCGCGTCGATCTCATCGATAAAAATAATACACGGTGCCTGCTTCTGCGCCTCTTTAAACAAGTCTCTCACACGGGAAGCGCCCACACCCACAAACATCTCCACAAAATCGGAACCTGCCAGTGAGAAAAAGGGCACCCCGGCCTCCCCGGCCACCGCCTTTGCCAGCAGCGTCTTTCCGGTTCCGGGAGGCCCCACAAGCAGCGCTCCCTTCGGCAGCTTCGCACCGATCTGCGTATACTTTTTCGGATTGTGCAGAAAGTCCACAACCTCCTGCAGCGATTCCTTCGCCTCGTCCTGTCCTGCCACATCCTTGAAGGTGACTCCGGTCTTTTTCTCCACATAAATCTTTGCCGTGCTCTTTCCCACGCTCATGGAACCGCCCATGCGCTTCATGAGGAACGCCATCAGCGCCCACAGCAGCACCAGCGGAAGCAGGAAGCTTACGATGTTGTAAATCCATCCCGCCGTATTGTCGGGAATCTCGCCCTTAATGGAAATATTTGCTTCCTTTAATATAGAGACAAGCTCATCATCCCCCACATAACCGGTATAATAGGAGATGGCCAGCATCTCGTCGCCGTTTTTTTTCGGCATGATGTCAATCTGCTGGGCATTCAGCTCAACACTCTCCACCTCGCCCTTCTCCACCATCTCCATAAACTCGGTGTAAGTAATTTCCTTCGCCGTCATCTGCGTCTGCCATTTGCTGATCAGACTCATAAAAAGCAGCGCTACCAGCGTAATCAGGACAAACATCATGATCATCTGTCCGTTGCGGTTACCTCTGGAACCGTTGTTGTTATTTCCGCCCCCGCCTTTATTATTTCCGTTATTGCCGTTATTCGGGCCTCCGTTGCCGCCCCCGAAACTGCCGTTTTCCATAAATGTACCAACTTTCTTTTTAACTCTTGTTATAAACACTTCTTACCATTATAAGAGCAAACCCTTTTGATTTCAATATATACTTTCCCTGTTTTTATAAACATTTTCTAAAAAATTAATAAAAATTATTTCCAATTCCGGTAGATTTCTTTTTCTGTGGGATGTATAATGGTAATAGTTGTTCTTAAACAGGATTTTCGAGCTTGGCTTTGAACAATCCTGTTTCACTCAGCAAAATCACCTTAGGAGGAACATATCATGCCCGTAAAATATGTATTTGTCACCGGTGGCGTTGTTTCCGGGCTCGGCAAGGGTATCACTGCCGCATCCCTCGGGCGTCTGCTCAAAGCACGGGGCTACACAGTAACCATGCAGAAATTTGACCCCTACATCAATATCGACCCCGGAACAATGAATCCGATTCAGCACGGTGAAGTATTTGTCACCGACGACGGCGCCGAGACAGATCTTGATCTTGGACATTACGAGCGTTTTATTGATGAAAGTTTAACGAAAAATTCCAATGTGACAACCGGAAAAATCTACTGGTCCGTGCTGCAAAAAGAACGCCGCGGAGACTATGGCGGTGGCACAGTCCAGGTGATTCCTCATGTTACGAATGAAATTAAAAGCAGATTTTATCGAAATTTCACCTCAAAGGACACGCATATCGCCATCATTGAAGTCGGCGGTACGGTGGGCGACATCGAGAGTCAGCCGTTCCTTGAGTCCATCCGCCAGTTTCAGCACGAGGTTGGGCGCGAGAACGCCATGCTCATCCATGTGACGCTGATTCCATATATCCGTGCCTCCGGGGAACTGAAAACAAAGCCTACGCAGGCATCCGTTAAAGAGCTGCAGGGAATGGGTATTCAGCCGGATGTCATCGTGTGCCGCAGCGAGCACGAGCTTGACCAGGGATTAAAGGATAAGATCGCGCTTTTCTGTAACGTACCGAATTCCCACGTACTTCAAAATCTTGACGTGGAATATTTATATGAAGCCCCTCTGGCCATGGAAAAAGAAAACCTCGCCCGGGTAGCATGCGAATGCCTGCATCTGGAATGTCCCGAGCCAGACCTCGACGACTGGGTCGACATGGTTGACGCGCTGCGCCATCCCGACAAGGACGTCACCGTAGCGCTCGTCGGGAAATACACTCAGCTCCACGACGCATACATCTCTGTTGTAGAAGCCTTAAAGCACGGCGGAATCGCGAGCCGCTCCACGGTCAACATCAGGTGGGTGGACTCCGAGCTTGTGACAAGCGAGAATGTGAAAGAGTTCTTAGGGGATGTGAGCGGTATCCTTGTGCCCGGAGGCTTTGGCACCCGCGGCGTGGAAGGCATGATCATCGCCTGCCGATATGCCAGAGAAAACAAAATCCCCTATCTGGGGCTCTGCCTTGGCATGCAGGTTTCCATCATAGAGTTTGCACAGAACGTATGTAACATACATGACGCCCACAGCATAGAGCTTGACCCGCAAACCGCACATCCGGTCATCGCTCTCATGCCCGATCAGGACGCGGATGGTGACATCGGCGGCACACTGCGTCTCGGCTCCTATCCCTGCCAGCTGAGCGAAAATTCGCTGGTGCGCCGTCTCTATGGAACCGATATCATTCACGAGCGTCATCGCCATCGCTATGAGGTAAACAACGATTTCAGGACAGTCCTGACACAAAACGGCATGAGCCTGTGCGGTATCTCACCGGACGGGCGTATCGTTGAAATGGTTGAACAGCCGGATCATCCCTGGTTTGTCGCCACGCAGGCCCACCCGGAGCTGAAATCCCGGCCGAACCGTCCGCATCCGCTCTTTCGTGGCTTTGTGGAGGCCGCGCTGGAATACCAAAATCACAGATAGAAAAGCCGGTCGGATCGGCTTCCACCTTCGCATTGCGGCAGGCTGATCCGCCTTATTTTCAATTTGAAAGGGATGAAATAAAATGAAAAAATTCGCAGCAATTGCACTTGCCGTCGTGCTCGTCATAGCGGCCGGAATCACCGGCTATATCTTCTATCACGAAGAAGACGGCATGTACAGCCGTTCGGCGACACAGTCCTTTACCCTGTCGAAAAACTCCATTGCAAAGTGGACCTTTGAGGCCGACAAGGATATTCGCGCCTATGTCAAAATCGAAGTGGTGGGCGCCGCCCTTACGGACCAGACTGCCGGAAAGGTCCTGATCAAAGGCAGCTCCGGAAACGGGAGAAAACAGATAGACGCGGAGGCGCTGAAGGATAAAAAAGGTTCCTCCATATCGCTGCCGTTCCGCAAGGGAGAAAATAACTATCTGGTGTTTACAGCGGTTGAATGTAAATCGGTTCAGCTCAATGTCACCGTTACCACTCATGCCTTAAAAGGACATATACGCGCCCTCGGTGTGGAAACCGGCAAGGATTACGGACTGTAAAAAAGATTCAGGATAACTGCCATGGCGCATCCCACAATGCAGCCGGTCAGAACCTGCAGCGGTGTATGCCCGACAAATTCCTTCAGGCGTTCCTCCGGCAATTCCGGATTGTCCTTTGAAAAGAGCTTGATCATCTCGTTGAGCATCCGCGCCTGCTTGCCTGTTTCGAGCCGCACGCCCATGGCGTCGCGCATGGTAATCAGCGCCAGAATCACACAGACCGCAAACTGAAATGAACTGACGCCGAACACAATCCCCGCGGATACTGCCATACAGCTTACCGTCGAGGAGTGCGCCGAGGGCATCCCTCCGTCTCCCCAGAAACGGCTGATATCAAGCTTATGGTTGAGCAACGCATAGAGAACGGTTTTGCTGGATTGCGCTGCGAACCAGCCGGCGATACCGCTCATCAGCACCTGATTGCTGATCAATTGTAAAAAAAACAGTTGTACTGTCATTGGTTTTTTCCTCTTCCGATATATTAGTGTAACCTGTTTGTTTATTTTTCATCATAACTTTGTTTATTCTAGCATAGTTTAGCCGATGGCACAAGCAGACACATATCGAAAAGAAGCAGTTATTTCATGTCAGGTTACCGTTCACTTTGTGAAAAGTAACCATGTCAATTACTTTATAGCACCAGTAACATCAGATACAAGTACCAGGAGGAATTTCGATGAATTTTCATGATCAATTTTCCAATCACAAATATTGTACGATATGCAACAGGCCCCTGCCTGTAGACTACGAGAAAGACTTTTGCCCCGGCTGCGAGGAGGAAGCGCTTTTTAAAGAGATACGCGAATACATCCGCTCCCACAGGGTAACGGAATTTGAGGTTGCCGAGGTGTTTGGCATTCCCCAGAGCAAGGTTCGCAAATGGATCAAGGAAGGTCGTATCGAATACGCTGCGGAGGAAAAAAAGGTATCCAATACGCAATGTTCCCGCTGCGGTGCACAAATCACCTTCGGTACGCTGTGTACCGAATGCATGCATGCCTTAAACGGCAGCAAGGACGTCACCTATTTTGCCAGAAGCGATAAGAAAGACGAACACCGCATGCGCTATCTGACGGATGAGGAGTAAATGTACATAGCCCTCCTGTAGCAACAATGTAACCGAAACATGCTCTGCGCCGGCAATCGTGACACGGCGGACCTCCTTTGCGTTTGCCCTGTCCTCTTCAAAAAAACTGCGGCAGAATCCTTGCTTTTATGAAAGTTTTGCGATATGATTAGATTGTTAAAGCAATACGGAGAGTTATCGAAGTGGTCATAACGAGCTGCACTCGAAATGCAGTTGTCTCTTTACGGGGGCACGTGGGTTCGAATCCCATACTCTCCGCTGAAAAAAGCCTGTCTTGACAGGCTTTTTTATTGTTGCGGAATCTTTCCCGGAACGCTTTACATAAAAACGGCGCAATCCCAACCGCGGAATTGCGCCGTCCCTTAGATTTTATTCTCTTTTATCCGTTTGTCAGCGTCTTCCCGACTGATATCGTGTACGTCACAGTCACATCCTGCCCGCCCGCGATCTTATAGGTGGTGACAACGGTGATGGATCGAATATTGATCTGATCTCCCGATTTTAAAATCACCTTCGAACCAGGCTCTGCCTCCCCTGTCACAACGCACTCCGTGATGGCGCCGTTGTTCAGGCTCAGGCAGTTCTGTGCCAGCTCCAGTGCAGTCCCGCAGCTCTTTGTCGCGGTGGTGCGGTCAATCTGTACCTCCGGCCGATCCTGCGTATCCGTCAGCGTCAATGTGGTCGCCTGCGTCTTGTAGGCCTTATCAGCCGCCGAATAGTACTGCAGTGAAATCGTGTATGTCCCTGTATCCGCTTTGCGGCATACCCCGTTATTGATATCCAACACCTGTAAATACAGGCGGTTAGACGCAGTCAGGTTTTTCACTGCCGTTGATCCGCCCAACGTCAGATCCGTCGAAAAATACTCACCGTTCTTTGTGACCGTCGCTGAAGAAAAGCTCGCATAGCTCACAAAGACACCGCCCCGATACTGTGCCAGACGCACGGTCACATACTGGTTTCCGACAACATCCTTCGACAGCGACAGATCAGCGGTCTTTTTGTCAATCTCAATCTCATAGGTAGTCTCACCGGTAACAGGTACCGAGGATACGACAACCGTAAAGCTTGCCGTTGCCTTTTTCCCGTTACAGGTCAGCGTCAGCGTATAGGAATAAGTGCCGCTTGCGACATTGGAAGTCCGAAGCTTGATCTGGTTGTTTGCCGCGTCATAGGTCGCAATGTTTGCCTTATAGGAATTATTATTGTCCGCAATGTTTGCCGCCTCCTCGTTCAGCGGAAAATCCTCGCCGTACTGGTCGGTTGCAGTAACATCGATGTACTGGTAATACTCCGGGTTGTACACGTTAGACATGTTCACGCGATCCGTGCTCAGCTTGATCTTTTTCAGATAAGCCGCTTCCGCAATGGTCACATCATAGCTGTAAGTATACGTCTCCCCCGCATAGACAGCAGTGACAATAATCTTAACGGTTCCGTTTTTGATCGGCGTCACCTTTCCTGCCGCGCTGATAATCAAGGTATCCGGATCGGACGACTCGAAGGAAAGAGAGCTGTACTTTATTTCGCTGTCGTCCGTATCCAGCGCGCGGAAATATGTGTAGTAAGTCGTCCCGATCGATACCTTGCGGTTGTCTTTGTAGGTCACCGCAGAATAGTCCGGCGCTGACGTGGATGTTGTCAGCGTAAAATTCGTCTTGTCCGACGTAACTGCCGCCACACAGGTAATCACGTCCGAATCGGTCAGCACCAGACTGCTGTCCGATTTACTCGTATACTTCAGGGTCACGGTCGCGGTCTTACCGATCGTTTTCATAAACAGTTTATTGCCATCCGTGAGATAACCGTTTGTCACCTCCGCCTCATATTCCATCTTACCCTCGTAGACCACGGAAACATCGATACCGTTCTTATCGTAGAGCGCATATTCAATCGTTGTCTCCTTGTCAACGGTCGCCTGGCTGGTAAGGATTTCCAACTTAACCGGAGTGCCTACACTGGCCTTAAATTCCCTGGTTGTCACATCATCGGTAATCGAATAGGTCACACCGTCCTTAAAGTTCGAGAACATCGTGATCGTCATACTTTTGCCGTCCGCGGAGAAATCCAGGCTTTTTGCAACGATATTCGCACCCGCCGCATTTGTCACGGTAAAATTATCGACCTCTAAAATGCCCCGCATGTCGCCGGAATAGGTAACCTCGATCTTGTTTGCGGCAGTCTGCCGCGCATTTACCATATAATCCACAACCTCTACAACCACCGACGCGGTCTTGATCGCCTTCTTGCCAATCATCGCAGATGCCTTGATGGTGTAGATGCCTGCTTTCACCGGCTTAAAAACTCCTGCGCTGCTCATATATTCCGAGTAATCTTTGCCGTCCTCACCGGTCACTGTCCACTGGTTCGTACTGGTGGCATTCACCGGGGTCAGCTTGTAGCTGAATGCGTAGCTCTCGCCAACGGAAAGTACATTGTCAGCCTCTTTGGGGGCAGTGATCGTCACCTTTGTGGGCTTTACCTTGATCTTTGCCGAGGTTGAAACCGTGTACTGCAGCTTGCCCGCCTTGGAATATACCTTTGCGGTCAATGTGATCTTTTTATTCTTCGCAGCCGTCTTACCGTTGGTTTTTACAGTGACAATGTTGTCCATTGTGCTCTTCGCGGCAGTTTTGCTCGCTTTTTTTACACTTACATATGCCTTCCCTGCGCCTGACACGCTCCACTTTACAATCTGGCCTTTTTGGAGATTTTGCAGGGTGTAGGTATATTTCCCCTTGCCTGTCCCATTTTCATACAAACCAGTGTACGTTTTTTTGAATTTCGGCACACCTGCCGCCCTCACGGGAACCGTCGGAAGTACGGTCGCCACCAGTGCAAACACACATGCGGCTGCCAGCAGCCGCTTCATCGTTTTAAACATTACTTATTCCTCCTTACTTTTTTTAATACAGTGCCCGTTCCCTCCGGACGCGGGCTTTTCGTCGGAAGGCATGCAAAAAATGCTTCGCATTTTGCCTTCCTCCTTAATGTAACGCCCGTTCCCTCCGCTCGCGGGCTTTTCGTCGGAAGGCATGCAAGAAAATGCTTCGCATTTTGCCTTCCTCCTTAATGTAACGCCCGTTCTCTCCGCTCGCGGGCATTTCGTCGGAAGGCATGCAAAAAAATGCTTCGCATTTTGCCTTCCTCCTCTCGCTCTTTTGTATGGCGCCTGTTCCTTAGAGACGCTATATGGCATATTTTACCACAGAAATAAGGGCGACTGCAAGGGTCGCCCTTTATTTGACTGAAAGTTTATTTTGCGCACAAATGATTTCCACTTATTGCTGTCGCTTCAGCTCGCCGAGCAAAATCCGGCAATTCAAATGAAACGGATCGATGTGTAAGGTCTCTTCAAAGAATTTCACCGCTTCATCCTTTTTTCCAAGTCCCAGATTTCCAAGTCCCATCACATAATTGCAATGCGCCTTGTTTTTCCGTGTAAAATCTTCTTCATAAATCATTAAATCCGGCAGGGAAACAGCAAAGTAGTCAATCTTTACTTCATCGCACACATGCTGTTCGCCAAAATCGATCAGCCTGTACATCATGCGATTGCCATCTTTCTGCAAGCCCAGCTTATAACAGGCGAGCCCCTGATACAAAATCATATCTGCGGGCTGGTCGTTGTAATACATCGTGCCTGCGACCTCGTTTGAACCTTCAAGAGCCTGCCGAAAGCATTTCCCTGCTTCCTCGGCTTCCCCCAGGAGCTCCTCTGTCAGCCCGAGATAATAGTATATATTGTTATCCCGGCACCCTTCCAGCTTGCCCTCTCCAAGATTTTCAGGATAAACCAGAGCGCGCTGCAAAAGCTCCTTTGCCTGTGCATATTCCTTCCGGCGCAGCTTTTCCTTCGCCATCTCAACCAGTGCTGCAATATACTGAGCCGCGGCCTTTCCTTCGCCACCCTCCCACGGGTGCAGCTTTCTGGATTGCAGAAGAGCATATGCCTCTTCGTAATTCCCGACCAGGTTTTGCAGAGTTACATACTCGATAAACGCATCGTCCCGCTCGAGAGCCGTCTCCTTATATGCCTCATAATGTGCAAGCCGCTCCTTCACAGACACTCCGAGCTTTTTGTAGAGCTGATCCAGCTCAAAGAAGATTCTGGCATCCCCTGTATCCAGCTCAAGCGCCCGCTCCATAACAGCCCTGGCCTCAGCTTTCCTGTCCAAATGATTATAATAGGCGAGTGAAAGATTTCTGTAGGCCGTCGGAAAACGGTCATTATTTTTTACACATGTTTCCCAGCAGGCAGCGGCTTTTTCATACTGTTTTTTATCGTAATAGAGGTTGCCCAGATAATACCATGAAAATGCAGCATGTTGCACCACGGCACCGCAGTCAGTCAGCACGGCAATATCTTCCAGCTCATTCGGGAAACAGCAGTAGGAATCCTGTGCTTCTGCCAGAAGATACTGTTGCGCCACCTCTGTATCTGATTTTCCCGACTGTTTCATATAATATGCTTTGTAATACTCATTCAGTGCCGCCTCCGCCGGACATGCACAAAGAATCTTTTCCGCCTCTGCATAAAAACCGCATTCTGCATAATCTCTCGCCAGCCGCAGATATGCCTCTGCATTGCCGCGGAGACAAGTCGAAAGAACACGCTTTTCTTTTTCCAGCGTCTCCCCCTCTAAATAGTCAAGTGCTTCCCATCTGCTCACGTAATCAAACGGATCAATCTGCAAATTTTCTTTTATCCAGCTGCATGCGGCTTCTCTTCTATCAAGCATTCGCAGAATTACCGCTTTGATGCCCCTTGCCTTTACATTGTGCCAGTTTTTCACCAGCCCTTTTTCTATCAGGTATAACGCGTTTTCATATTCCTCTTTACCGCAGGCGATTGCAGCCAGATAGTAAAAGCTCATCTCCTGCTGCTCACTGCTCCATGTCGCCTTATAAAATGCGTCGTAGGCACTTTCATATTTCTTTTGGTAAAACAGACTAAGTCCCAGTTTATAATATCCCTCACTATCGTACGGATTCGGATTCTTCCATGTGGCGCGTCTGACTGCCCTGCGAAAATACGGTTCACACTCCTCAAATAAGCCTCTAGCGAGCAGCAACGAGCCATACGCAATATTCGTTCTGATATCTCCCGGATCTCTCTTTAAACCTTCCAGATAATATTTGTCCGGCAAACAGGTGGCATGCCGGTACTGTTCGATATGCTGCCCAGTCAGATAAAGTTCCTCTACCGTAACAATTTCCTGCGGTTCCTTTGCCGCTTTCGCCGGCTCCGGCAGCTTTGGAATATCCCGCACAAGCGGTGTAAAGGAAACCAGCTCCTTTCCTTCCCGACTGCGCACCGACACCGTATATTCCTGCGCTCTGCCTCCGTTTAACTTAGCGATTCCCTGATAAGTATGTACCGGATCAAGATCCGCCGTGTCCCTGAAAACAACTTCTCCGTTGCGGGTAATCACAATTTCCGCCTCTTTCCGGGGGCTTGTCGCGTACACCACAATCTCTGCCCTGCCATCCGAAACCGTAAAGTTTACCGCCGCCTCAATCGTGGCATTTTTTACATCTCCCACTGCTTTATACGGCATAAAATACTGCTTGAAAACCTTCTCCTCAAAAGGCTTTAGCCACGTAAAATCCGGCTGGTTATCCGTAAAAACGCCTGTCATCAGCTCAATATAAGGCCCGTCCTCGTCCGTCAGGTTTCTGTCCCAGCGTTTTCCGAAATCGCCGCATCCCCATGTCCATTGCTTTTTTCCGGGCGATACATGATGGTCAGCCACATGGAGCACCCCGGCTCCCACACCAAAGTCGTAACCGCCTACAAAATCAAAATCAGATTTTTCCGCCATATAGGAGGTCGGAACCGGTAGATTCTTATATCTGGAAATATCCACGCCCTCGCTGTAATCATGCTTATAATAAGTCCCTGTCGCAATCGGAAACCGCGACACATCCCGTTTGCCATGATCCATCACCGCGTGAACATCCGGCGGAAAAATAGATTTTGTATGATCATTGACAGGTACTGCCGGATTCGCCCACCAGAGAAATGTCTGCGGCATATTTGTCCGATTGTAAAGCTGTCCGGTAATCTCCAGATACGCCTTCCCCGGATATAACGTGAACTTGGCAATCCCCTTTGTCCCATACATCCGGTCCGTATCATTGACCAGCACCGACTTTGAACCGTCCTCGTGCTCCTGCAGCATGCAGTCCACCGGCATATAAGTTGTCGGCCTGTGATGCTGCGGCCAGTTAAACTCTATTCCGCCACTGATCCACGGACCGAGCAGACCAACCAAAGCCGGCTTTATTACATGGTTATAGTAGACAAAATCATAACCGTTTGTTTTA
Organism: uncultured Lachnospiraceae bacterium; assembly: GCA_949132985.1. Lineage (GTDB taxonomy): Bacteria > Bacillota > Clostridia > Lachnospirales > Lachnospiraceae > W0P33-017. Next base: position 6,227 of record CASCGD010000016.1, on the reverse strand, counting down.
TCATAGGCTCTCTGAATTCTTCCCCCCAGCTCCGGCAGAATCATAATTTTTAAATATTCATTTTCCAGATAAACCGCCTGATATTTTTGATCGGTTTTTTCATCATATATTTTTTCAATAACAGGGTACGGGTATACCTTCCCGCTGCTGCCCTGATACACTCTTTTTTCTAAAAACATGGGATTTTTGTTCGGCTTTCCAACGCCGTATGTCGGAATCATCACCGTCTCCTCCCATACCCTTACTGTCTCCACTTCTTTCATGCGAAACCTCCTTTATCTGTTAAATATGACTTTGCCCAACCTGTTTCTTCTTCCCTGATTTTAACGAAATAATTTGAAAAATCATTACTGTTGCTTGCCCGCTTATTTTAAAAAATTGCTCTATTTATTGACACGAATTTTTTCTCATTCTATACTTAAAACAGATACATTCCCAATTCTGCCGCCCGGGCAGCCTTTGCCCAGAAAGGACCACACTCATGCACCCCATCGATATTGGTTGCACAAAAAAATCCACCGTTTTCTTTTATACCCCCGGTGAAACCTCAAAACAGGTTTTCTTTTACCCCCTGTGTGCCGGACACTATTTCTGTACAAAAGAATATCTTGTACAGAGAAATAACTATAACAGCTTTCTCCTGATTTATGTAAAAAAGGGCGCAGGCTATTTATATGTCGACAACAAAAAACATCTGTTCCACGAAGAAGATGTCGTGCTCGTGGACTGCTACAAGCCGCATATGTATGGAACAACCAGAGACAGCGAAATTCTCTGGACGCATTTCGATGGTTCCACCAGCAGGGAATATGTCCAGACAATCTTCAGCAATGCGGGACCTGTCTGCTCGGTGCGAAATCTTATCTCCTTCGAAAAAGATTTAAACCGAATTCTTCTAATGCTTAGCTCCGGTTCCATAAATGACGCGCTATGTTCTTATTATATTGTGAAAATTCTGACAGATCTTATCCTGTGCAGTACAAAGACCCTTGAGGAAGACACACGCCCCATTACCGAGGATATTATCTCGTATATCAATGAGAATATCCGGGAACGACTCACATTAGAAGATCTGGCAAATAAAGCCGGTCTCAGCCCATTTTACTTCACACGCCTTTTCAAAAAAGAAACCGGCTATACACCGCATGAATATATCGTCGTCAGCAGAATCAATATTGCCAAATTCTACCTGAAAAGCACAACCTCATCGATCAAGGAAATATGCTTTAGCAGCGGTTTTTCTTCGGAAAGCAGTTTTTGTACTACTTTCCGAAAAATGTGCGGCATGACACCCACCGAATACCGGGATAACAACTATGATGCCTGATTGATTTCAGATATGCGAAAGCTCTATTTCGTATTTGCCCATGCTGCATAAATCCAACGGCAGATACCTACTTTCCGTTACGTAGAAGGAGGGGCAAATACCATCCCTGTCAAAAATACCCTCCCCGTGAGGAATCTCTTTTTTCATTACAAAAAAGCTGACCTCGGGATCATTGTATTTTGCCTTTAACAGATAAAAATCTTCCGCCTCAAGTGTTTCTTCGCGGACTTTTTCCTGAAATTGCGCGAGAGGCATCCGTGCGACGAGGATATACATCGGCTTTGCCTCGTTATCGCCAATCAGCCAGAATTCCTCCTGATCCGGATGTGTCCCGAAGCCCGGAAAGCCCTCGCGGTTTACGGTCAGCGCAATCAGTCGATGCGGGCCATAGCCTTCCCGTCCTTCATACAAATCCGCAAACCATGTATTTCCATAAGGGGTCTCGATATCATGTTTATGCGGTGCAAGCCGCACAATCAGCCCCTCCTCTTCCATTGACTCCATCAGCTCTTTTGTCATCTCTCTTACCGGTACTTTTAATTTCATAAGCTCAACTCTCCTTCATCTGTGTTCTTCTCTGTATAATAATTACTACCAGAACAATCGCTCCCATAACGATCTGCTGTACATATGTATTGACATTTCCCTGCAAATTAATGATATTTCCAATTAATGCCGTAATCAGCACGCCGGACAGAGTCTTCCAGACACCGCCCACGCCCCCGGAGAGAAGCGTGCCGCCGATTGCCACAGCCGCCACTGCGTCCATTTCCCAGCCGGTTCCGGAAAGCGGCTGCCCTGCCCCCAGCCTGGAGCAGAGAATCACACCGGCCAGCCCGGAAAACGCCCCCGTCAGTACATAGGCAATCGCTTTGTTCCTCGCCACTTTAATACCCATCATTTTGGCCGCATCTTCATTACCGCCAATGGCATACAGACTTCTTCCAAACGAAGTTCTTTGGCAGACAAATCCCATAATTACCAGCACCAGGGCTAAAATAAGAACCGGAATCGGTATCCCGTACAAATATCCCCTTCCGAGGATGGCGAAACTCGCAGCATGCTCCGATACGGAAATTGATTTGATGTCCGTAATAATATAGGCAATTCCCCTCACTGCCATCTGAACTGCCAACGTCGCAATGAAAGGAACAATTTTCAACCTCGCAATGATAAACCCATTCACCGCCCCAATAAAAATGCCCGCCAGAACCGGAACAAAAATAGCCAGAAAAACACTCTTTTCCGTCAGCATCGCCGAGAGAACCGCCGCAAGAGCCACCGTAGCCCCCACCGAAAGATCAATTCCTGCCGTAAGAATGACGCAGGTCATTCCGATCGAGATGAGTCCGATCATGCTCATCTGCCTTAACACATTAAACGCATTGGTAGTACTGAAAAATTTATCACCGTAAATAATGGAGGGAACAACGATCAATACAAGTATGGCAATCCACGAACCGCCGATTTTTAATTTATTTTTTAACATACCCGCCTCCCTATGATTCTTTCTCTTTCTGTAAGTACAATGCGATAATGATGATAACCGATTTAATGACCAATGCATATGCATAGAAAATATTGTTCATGTTCATCATCGTCGTAATAAGCTGCATCACAAGCGCACCAACCAGCGTTCCCCATACGACTGCCCTGCCGCCGCTCATGGAGGTCCCGCCGATCGCCACTGCGGCGATACAATCCAGTTCTACATTGAGGCCGATGTTATTGGGATCTGCGGAACACATACGCAGCGTTTCGAGCGATGCCGCAAAGCCTGCCAGAAACGCGCACAAAACATAAATTCCAACCAGGACAAGGGTGGTTCGCAATCCCATCAGCTTTGATGCCGTTTTATTGTCTCCGATTGCCTGGACATAAAGTCCAAAATTTGTTTTTTTAACAATAAAAGCAGCTGCCAGCACCACCAGCAAAATAAAAACGATCTGAATCGGAACAACTCCCCCGATTCGATATGTACCAATTGCAGAATATTTATTGCCGTAAAAAGAAATTACTACTCCGTTATTAAACTGCTGCGCAATTCCTCTTCCTGAAATCATCAAAATCAAGCTGGCAACGATCGGCTGAAAATCAAATACGCCAATAAGAATCCCGTTAAACGCTCCGAAAATGCAGGATGCAAAAAGTGCTGCCAAAAGCGAGACTCCAAAGCTCATCTCATATTCAATCAGAAGCTTTGCAAATATAATGGATGCCAGTGCCATTGTGGAGCCGACTGAAATATCGATGCCGCCCGTGGCAATTACGAGTGTCATACCCATCGAAATGACGATAACAGAAAACGCCTGTATCAATATATTCCACATCGTATTGATATGTAAAAAATTTGGTGTAACAATCGCATTGATTACCACCATGAGTATCAGCACAATCAAAGCACCGTACTTCCTGCTGATTTCTCCAAGCTGTTCCCTATTCACTCTGCCCACCTCCCGTCTCCACTTTTCCAGTTGCAATCAGACTCATGATGTTGTTCTCCGTAATTTCCTCTCCTCTTAAACAGCCGGCATTTTTTCCATCCCGCAATACCTCCACCCGGTCACAGTTGCGGATCAGCTCTTCGAACTCGGAAGAAATCAAAAGTACACTGATTCCCTCCGCCGATATCTCTCTGATTAAATCCTCTATTTCTTTTTTCGCGCCTACATCAATTCCGCGTGTCGGCTCATCCAAAATGATAAAGTCAGGCTTCATGCTAAGCCATCTTGCCAAAATCACCTTTTGCTGGTTCCCTCCGGACAGATTTTTTATTTTCTGGTCGGTGCCGGTTGTTTTTATCCGTATTTTCTCTATATATTCCTTGGCAACGGCACGCTGTTTTGCATGGTGAATCACACCAAAACGGCTCACCTCTTTCATATTCGCAATACTGATATTCTCGGCAATTGTAAGGTTCGGTATGATTCCCTCCACCTTGCGGTCCTCGGAACAAAATGCCAGCCCATGGCCGATTGCATGCGCCGGCAGCTTAAATTCTACGGGCTTTCCGTCAATCCATATTTCTCCTTTATCTTTTCGGTCAATTCCAAAAATAACTCTTGCCAGCTCTGTTCGTCCCGCTCCGAGCAAGCCGGCCAGACCAACAATCTCCCCACGGTGAATCGTCAAATTAAGACCTTTCAGCTTGATACCGCTTTGAATATCCGATACCTTCAAGTACTCTTCGCCGCTTACCTTGCGATACGTCCGCTTCACCTCCACGATATTTTCCGCGTCATGCCCGATCATTTTTGAAACCAGCTCTTTTCTGGTCAAATCCGCTGTCCGGTATTCACCTACCAGCGATCCGTCCTTTAAGACCGTAAGACTGTCGGCAATCTCAAAAATTTCAGGCAGACGATGAGAAATAAACAGCACCGAAATTCCCTGCGCCTTCAGCTTTCTGATTATGTTAAACAAAATTTTTACTTCATCATCATCCAGAGAGGATGTCGCCTCATCCATAATCACAAGCTTTGCGTCAATTAAAATAGAGCGGGCAATCGCTACCATCTGCTGAATCGCGGTTCCATAGCTGCTTAATACCTTTGTCACATCAATATCTAAACCAAGGCCGGCGAGCAGCTCACGGCTCTTTTCATTAATTGCTTTCCAATCGATAGCGCCATGCTTTTTTATTTCCCGGCCAATATATATATTTTCAGCTACGCTCAGCTGACCGATCAGTGAAATCTCCTGATAAATCGTGCTGATTCCGGCCTTTTGAGCTTCCAGCGCATCCGCAGGATGGATTTCTTTTCCGTCAAATAAAATTGTGCCGCCATCTCTGCTGTAAATGCCGGTCAAAATTTTAATCAGTGTTGACTTGCCCGCCCCGTTTTCTCCCATCAAGGCATGCACTTCTCCCTTTTTTATGCGAAAATCAACCTCATGTAGTACTTTTACAGACGAAAAAGATTTGCTGATTCCTTTCATTTCAAGAATATATTCGTTTCCCATAGATCACTCCTGCCTTTTTACAGGAAAAGAGAAGCTGTTTCCACTTCTCTTTTCCAATCTTTTATTCCGCTGTTTTTTAGAATGCATCCGGGATGTACTCATCAACATTTGATGAATCGATCATATATCCTGGATTCTGAACAAAGGTATCAATGGTTTCTCCCTTTACGATCTTCTCACACAGATCAAAAACGGTAGGTCCAAACCAGGGACTGCACAGTACGGTGCCATCCATCTCTCCGTTCTGAATGCATACGCAGGCATCCTTAAATCCGCCGATTCCGACTACCGCAATATCCTCGCCGGGCTTCATTCCCGCAGATTTCAATGCCTGGATTGCTCCAATTGCGCACTCGTCATCATGCCCGTATACCGCGTCAATTTTGTCGCCCTGCGCCTGAATAATATTTTCCATTGCCGTCTGTGCAATCGAACGTGTAAACTCGCCATTCTGTGTTGCAATGATATGGAAGTTATCATGCTTTGCAAGCTCATCCTCGAAGCCCTTCTGGCGGTCAATTGCTACGGAAGAACCCGGTGTTCCGGTAATCTGAACCACATTCACCTCTTCCTCTGTTCCGAACCGCTCGATCAGTTTCTTTGCACATTCCTGGCCTTCCCAGTAAAAATCGGCTCCCACAAACGCGAGATAGTCAACGCCTGCCTCTCCTGCGGTCTCACGGTCGAGCAGAAGTACCGGGATGCCCGCTGTCTTTGCCGCCTCCAGCGCCGGCGCCATACCGTCATACTCCCTCGGCGCCATCATAATTACATCCGGTTTCTGATTCACAATATCCTCGACATCTGACACCTGCTTTGCGGTATCTCCGCCAGCATCCGTGTAGATCAGCTCAATTCCTCTTTTTTCCGCCTCTTCCTGAATAGAATTTGTCTCCGCGACACGCCACGCATTATTCATTTCCATCTGCGAAAAGGC
>CASCGD010000015.1 GCA_949132985.1 uncultured Lachnospiraceae bacterium | reverse complement strand
TGCTTAAAATATGTACATTATAAAGATCCTGAAGATGACTTATACGGAAATACAAAGGTAAGGGATGCCTTGCTTAAATGTGCAGATGACTATGAGTATGTGTGGCTGTGTGGAGATACGGCGATTTTGTTATTAGATGAATATGAAGATCCGGTATTTGATTTGTTAGAGAAAAAATATGATGTGATTCACATTTACAAAAATGAACTGGGGTTGAGCAGCGAAGTTGATTTGGATTACAGACTTTTTTTTAAAAATTTTTTCTGGAGTATGACGCATTGGTGTGCATTTATTTTGTCCCGCAGGCTTATCAAAGATATGGAGAAGTGGATGACAGAATGCCTGGAGATGAAAAACACAGGAGTCATTGTCTATGCCGTATTCAAAGCGTTGGCATACGGAAATTATAAAATAGCATATATCAATCATGGCGTGTATAAACATTCGCCTTGCAGAGGACTGGCGGCGGCTATGCAAAATAAGGAAATGTTAAAAGGCTTCGCTGAAATGATAAATGTTTGTGTTGATTGCCTGCCAGGTGAGTATGATGAGGTGAAAAATATCGCAAAAAAAAGTTTTACTGAGAATACGGGAACTTTTTCGTGGCAGGGGGCCATAGATCTCAGAGCGGGCGGCAGCTTATCTGTAAAAAAGCTGATTAGGTATAAAAAACATCTCAGAAATATGACGGATGTACCAATGGTATGGTTTTATTTGTGGAGTATCGTACCAAAAAGCATAGCCAGGAAAATTTCACCGCAATATCTGGCGCCGATTAAAGAGGAAAGAAAGCTGAATAAACTTAATAAAAACGCCAGCCGGGTTATCATATATGGTGCAGGTGAACATGGTGTCAGGATATTGTATAAAATCGGGCATGATTATGACAATATCAAAATAGTTGCGGTTTCTGATAAGAATTCTGATAGAGACTGGCTTAAGATGAATTGGGAGCATGGGGTTATTCCGTTAGCAGATATTCCAAAATATGATTATGACAGCATAGCTGTAACAATATTAAATAAAAAAGTATATAAAGAAGTCAGAAAGCAGCTTATGCAGGCAGGTGCTCCGGCCGGATCTGTTTTTCACATATAAGCGGTCAGAAAATTTCAGAGACAAGGTGGCTTTGCGGGAAGTGAGTGGCGAAAATGTTTAAGAATGAAAATATGTACATGATAGAGGATGCGGAAATATCTTATACAAATATTATAATGAATTTTTGTAAAGGTGCAGATATCGTGTTTATCACCAGGGATGGAAAAATTGGGGGGGTATTACAAAAGGCGATATAGGAAGGTATGAAAAGTACAATCGAGAAGGGATAGATGTAAGAGAATTTATAACCGCTGATATGAAATATATTGTTTTTGCGGATGAAGAACAGGCATTTACTGAGGCCAGGAAAATATTTGAGAATTATTGGAGAATCAGCAATATCCCTGTCGTAGATGAATCGGGGAAGTTGTTGTTTCAGATTGATCGCTTCAGCCCGGATGAGCGCCTGGAAGATATTTTAGAAGCACAAAGAAATGAGTCTATAAAATTTTTTTTGGAATCCGACGATATTCGAAAGATTATTTTAACAGGCGCAGACAGTGTTTCCCTAAAAATGGCAAAAGAGTTGATGGGGAACTTGGGTCATTATATGGCTGCGGCGGAAAATATTTCTTTGGAGATCATGGAAGATATAGAGGAATGCTTCTATGCGGATGAGAAATCAAAGATCATCTGCCTGAATGATAATGGTGTATTGTATATAAATCAAAAGAAGGGATATGAATCTGCTGCACTTTCCGCAAAAGACCTTGCTTCATTTTATATTTTTTCTAAAATAGAAAAGCTGGATTTGGAGGCGGTCAGTGACTGGAAGCATATTTTTGAATATGAAACCGTCGTCTTTGGCTCATCAAACAGGTATTTTCGTCAATTGGCACAAATAATCAGTAATTGTGGTATCTGTGTATATGACAGAAAATCATTTGCTGGACAGAGCGGAGATATGAAACTGGATTCCATGTCCCCGATGGAAGTATTGCTGTTTTCAAGAGGCGGGCGGTATTGTGAAAAAATAAGAGTTTCAGAACTGATTGAGATATTTGAACTGATATGGCGCTACAAACAAATTACAGGAGATCGTTTGACAGGTGAAACGTACGTAGAGGCGGGAGTCGCATGTTTAAAAGCATTAAAAGAGGAGGGATTTGAGGGGGTTCTGTTTGCGGATAATAATATATGCGCGGAGACATTGAAAGATGAGATCGTAAAGAAATGTAAATTACAGGTGGCAAATAAATGGGAAGAAATGTTGCCCGGGAAAAAATATGTGATTGATGAAAACTGCATGGTAAAGGTGGTGGAAGGATGCTTTAATTGTTCTTTAAGAGACCGAATATTAAGGTCTGTGTGTGAACGCGCAGTATATGAACTGCTATGCAAATTAACTGAACATGTATATATTTACCCGGTACAAGCGCACCTTTATTGTGATTATCCGACATACCCGGAAAGAATCAGATACAATTATATTCATCGGAAAGAAAAATTTTCAAATGATTTTGTGTTAGAAATGTGCGGCGATGGAAATTATCCGTTAGATAAAGTTTTGCGGGATATGGAAGACTGCAAGACCATAAAAATTAATGAAGGATATGTAAAATTTTTAAGCAATTATCATTCTCAATATTTTAATACGGATACATATGGCAGCAGGGTGGTTTTGGATGTACCGGAAAAGTTTTCAAGGACAATTTGGCTGATTGGAGCATGTAATTTTGCGGGATATGGTGTTGAGGATAAACATACATTTGCATCCTGCCTCCAGAAGAAGGTAAACGATGCGGGCTATTCATATAGAGTTGCTGATTTATCCTGTGAGGGCGTCTGGAGTTATGATTTGTATAATAAAATACTGGACCGGGAAATTAAGCCGGAAGATATGGTAATTGTGCTGGAAAAAGATTTTATATTGAAAGAAAAGGAAATAAGAATAGATTACAGTGAGATTAGCAAAGCTTTTTCGGGGGAAACATGGTACTGGGATACAATTGGTCATTTGGGCTATAAAGGATATATGCTTCTGGCAGAAAAATTTTTTGATGCGATAAAGGAAGATATGGTTCAGGGGACGGAAGATCATTCGTTTCATGTAGAAGAGGATCTGGAATCGAAGATCAGAAGTTTTGTCGCAGAGGTGAAGGGAAGACTCAAGCAGGACGAAGGCTACCGAAAGATTTGCCTGGGTATTGATTTGAACCGGGATAGTTTTCGGGAAGGTAAGGTGGGTGCCGTCGTTATGAACTGCAATCCTTTTACCTATGGACATCAGTATTTAATTGATACAGCGTCGCGTCTGGTAGATTTACTGTATGTATTTGTAGTGGAAGAGAATAAATCTATTTTCCCTTTTGAGAAACGTTTTTGCATGGTACGGGAGGGAAGTAGTCAGTTTGAAAATGTAGTTGTGGTTCCAAGTGGCAAATTTATGATATCAACGATTACATTCCCAGGGTATTTTTTGAAAGATTCACCTACAAAGGAATGCTATGATACCTTTCTTGATTTAAAAATATTTGCGCATTACATAGCGCCTGCATTTGGCATTACGACGCGGTTTGTAGGTGAAGAACCTACAGATAAAGTTACGGCGCAGTATAATCTTGACATGAAGACAATTTTAGGTGATGCGGGTATTCGTGTAATTGAAATTCCAAGGAAAAAATTCGGAAAGGATGTCATCTCCGCAAGTAAGGTGCGCAAGCTGCTTGCAGAAAATGCATATGCAGCTTTAGAGGGATATGTTCCGGAGACAACTATGAAATTTTTGCCAGCTGAATAATTTGAAAAATGGGATAGGAAAGGACGATAAGGAAAAATGATATTACGGGCAAAAACAAAAACATTATTTAATGGAAAAGAGTTGACAAATCGCCAGCAGGAGAATACAGATTTAAACATTCGTGAGTTGGAGAATGGAAAAACAATTTTAGAATCTTATCCCAGGCGGCTTGTGTTTGAATTGACAAATGCATGTAATTTAGACTGTGTCATGTGCGGGCGGAATGCGGCCGATTTTAAGCCAACTATGTTTGATATGGATGTATTTCGCAGCTTTGAGCCATTGATGGACGTAGCAGAAGAGGTCACCCTGATGGGTTGGGGCGAGCCTACGATTCATCCTCATTTTAATGAAATGCTGCAAATTATTAATATGCACAGCGCAAGGAAGTATTTTTGCACGAACGGGATGAACCTGAAAAAAATAAAAAATGCTATTTTTGACTATAATGTGGATGTGTTCGCCGTAAGTCTGGACGGAGCGACGGACGAGACAAATGGACGTATTCGAAGAGGTTCAAAAATCGATCAAATTACAGAAGATCTGAAGGAAATCGTTCAGATGAAAAAAGAGCGTGGATTAAAGTATCCATGGATTAATTTCGTTTTTTGCGCTATGCGTTCTAATATACAGGAGCTGCCTGATTTGGTACGTTTAGCGGCGGAAATTGGTATAGAGGAAGTAAAAGTTGTCTACTTAACCGTATTCGGTGAGGATTTACTTAATGAAACTTTGTGGGGAGAAGACGAACTTGTACATGAGGTATTTGAAAAGGCGATTCAGGTCGGAGAGGAGCTGGGAGTTGTATTGAAGCTGCCGCACTACGTGGGTGAGGATGTGGCTGAGGATCGTTTTCATAAAGATTGTTTTGTTTCGTGGAGAGATTTCTTTTTAGGTTCAGATGGTTTTGTGCGTCCGTGTATGTCCACGCCGGTGCAGTTTTTCGAGTTCGATAAGGACAAGCCCTTTATGGACATATGGAATGCGCCGGAATATGTGAATTATCGAAAAATAGTTAATAACCAAAAAGAGATGGATGATCCCTGCAAGCGGTGTTATCAGTCCTCACATTGCAATTGGAACCGCAAGGAATCATTTATTCAGGTTGGGGAAGCATTTTCGCCGGAATGGAGCGGATCGCTTTAATGGATGAAAGAAACTGTCGCATATTAAAGGAAGATTGGGAAAAGAGGCGTGAAATGAACTTATCATTAAAAGAATTCGTAAAAATTTATACGATGATGCAGAAAAGAGGGGTTGTATTATACGGAGCGGGCAGGGAGGGATTGCTTGCTCTGGAAACGTTAGAGAATGAAGGGATTACTGTGAGCAAAATTGCAGATAAGCAGGTCGGAAAGGCTGTTGGAACCCGGTTAGCGGTATCGCTGGAGGAGATCTGCAAAAGCAAGGGTGAGGAAGTATGTATTGTTACTCCGATGCAGAGTATTCCGTCAGTGACAGATAAGCTGAGAGATTATTATGAGGTTGTAATTGATAATTTCATTGTACATTGGATAGCGTTTTTTACCCCGACAGATTTTGATCATTTAAATTATATGTCCTGTTTTCCGTTTAATCATTATGAGTCGCCATTCTGCCAAAGCAGGGAATTCGAAATATTCCGGGGACAAAAAATAAATGAGACAGATCATATAAATTTAAATGTCGATCAGCAATTTAAATTTGTACCGCAGTTAGTAACATACGGTAAAGATTTTTCAGAATCAATGGGGGAACCTGGTTTTCGCTATAAATCTGATAATTTATATTTTTGTATTGGAGATGCATTGTTGCTTCACAGCATGATCAGGGCGAACCACCCCAAAAGAATTATTGAAGTTGGCAGCGGGTTTTCGACATGCGTGATGTTGGATACAAAAGAATATTGGGCTGACTGCAATGACATCAAAATTACGTGTATTGAGCCTTATCCGGAAAGGCTTATAAGCAGTATCAAGAATACGGATCAGGTTGACGTAAAGCGGGAGTTTGTTCAAAGCATAGATCGAAGTGTTTTTGATAGTCTGGGTGAGAATGACATATTATTTATTGATTCGTCTCATGTGGTGAAGGCCGGCGGCGATATTTTATATGAATATTTTGAAATTTTGCCGAGGCTTAGACCGGGTGTGCTGATACATATTCATGATATCTTTTATCCGTTTACTTACCCGGAGGAGTGGATATTGCAGGGACGGCCTTACAATGAGGCATATATATTAAGAGCATTGCTTACAGACACGAATGCCTATGAAGTGGTTTTCTGGAATCATTTTATTCTGGAAAGGTATGCGGGTCAATTGGCTGAAAAGGGGTTAAATGAAAATATGTTGAGCGGAGGAAGCATTTGGCTTAGAAAATGTTAAAGTCTGAGGCTTGGATAGAGAGATGATCAGGGAGAGATAAAAATGTCTAATATAAATATGGAAATGCCATTAGTATCAATCGTTATTCCGGTTTATAACGGAGCCGATTATTTGGGAGAGGCAATTGACAGCGCGTTAAAACAATCGTACTCGAATTGTGAGATTCTTGTTGTGAACGATGGTTCCACTGACGATGGAAGGACGGAGCAGGTTGCACTTTCCTATGGGGATAAAATTCGTTATTTTTCCAAGGAAAACGGCAAAGTATCTACAGCGTTAAATCTGGGTATCAAAGAGATGCGGGGTGAGTATTTTGCATGGTTGTCTCATGACGATCTATTTTATCCGGATAAAATAGAAAAGCAGGTAAAGGTACTGCAGGAAACGGGGGTTCATGTCGCAGTGGCATCCTGCAATTATTTTATGGATAATGGGACGCTGATTCCTGTTGAGCTGACAAAATTCTATGATAAGCAGTACTTAGAAACGAGCGTATTTCCTGTTATACACGGTGTCATACAGTTCGGAGGGGTTTTACTGCACAGGTGTGTTTTTGAAAAGTATGGACTGTTCCGGGAAGATTTATTTACGACACAGGATTATGAGTTTTTATTCCGAATATTGAGGAAAGAAGCGTGTGTTTATACAGAAGATATAGTGAATGGTGTGAGATGCCATCCACAACAGGACACAAATACGTCTGCTTATGTTGAAAAAGAAAAAGATGAAATGTACGCCATGTTCCTAAGTGAGCTGACAGAGGAGGAACAGATAAAGATATATGGGAGCAGTTATAATTTTTATTATCAGATATTGGTGAGAATTATGACGCTGCGAAATGCGGAAAAGAGTTTTTCCTTGTGTACCGGCAAGCTGGCGAAAAATGAAAAGATAGTCGAGGATAAAACCGAAAAAAATGAAAATATATACATATATGGGGCTGGCCGAAGAGGAAAGAGCTTTTTGTTTGATTTACGATGCAGAGGAATTGGCGTACAGGGATTTTTGGATAAAAATAGCGGGTTAAAAGGAACAGACATTGATGGGGTAACATGCTATTCACTGGATGAGGTAAATCATTTGCCGTGCAGCAGAAAAATTATTATTGCCGGTGAATATCGGGACGAAATGGCAAAAGCATTACAGAACAGGGGTATTACGGACTATCAATATAAAGAAGACTATGAGCAGGAGCACAATATGATACAAGTGGCGCCTGCGATGGATAAAGTATCTTATTGGATTGGAAAATATATAGAAAATGGATGGAAATAATCAATTTGAGTATACGCTTGGTCTGATAAAATCCATGCAGCAGATTGAGCTGGAAATGCTCAAGGAAGTAGATCGAATATGCAGGAAAAATCATATTAGTTATCAAGTGGACGGTGGAACACTTTTAGGGGCGGTTCGTCATCATGGGTTTATTCCATGGGATGATGATGTAGATGTGAGAATGCTGCGGGAAGATTATGAGCGTTTTTGCGAAGTATGCAGGACTCAGCTGGATAAAGAAAAATATTTTTTGCAGACACATGAGACAGACCATGAATATCGATGGGGATATGCCAGAATTTTAAAAAATGGAACTTATTTTTCCAGAAAGAATCAGGAAATGCTGCGAATGCGGCGCGGCATTTTTATTGATATTTTTCCATGCGACGGCATGCCGGAAAATAAATTAGAAAAAGCGTTCTATAATCTGACCTGTTTTGCCGCAAGAAAAATTCTGTATTCTCCGGTAGGCGCAGTGCATGAAAAAAATCTGCTGAAAAAAAATATTTATAAGGTGCTCAGACACCTGCCACCTGAGGCGGGATTTCAGTTATTTGATGTTCTGATAAAGAAATATAAAGGCAAACATACACGCTTTGTCAGAACAATCGGATGGAACAGCAGAGAGGAAAGCCGGGGATATCTGAGGAACTGGATGCTGCATTCCTGTGAGCTGGCATTTGAGGATATGGAGGTAAAAGCGCCGGTTGATTATCATGATTTTTTGACCTTTGTGTTTGGAGCAGATTATATGATACCGCCTCCTGAGGGAGAACGGATGCCGAAACATACGGCAACCATAATAAAAATTGGGGAGTAGGTAATCAGTATGGAAAAAACACTTTCCGTAATTATACCAGTATATAATACAGAAAAATATTTAAAGCGAGCACTTGAAAGCGTACTTGGGCAAACGATTTCGGTCCATGAAATAATCTGTGTAGATGATGGCTCTACAGACAGGAGTATGGATATTTTAAATGCGTATGCCAAAAAAGACGGTCGTATAAAAGTGATTCATAAAGAAAACGGCGGGCCGGCGAGTGCGAGAAAAGCAGGGGTTGCAATTGCAAGCGGTACATATCTGACATTTGTTGATTCTGATGACTTTGTTGAGCCGGACATGTATGAAGAAATGATGTCGTTAGCGTGCAGGTACCATGCAGACATTGTGACATCTGGTTTTATTCGGGATTATGGAAACAGTATAACAGTGAACCATGAAAAGATGAAAGCGGGTGTTTATACAGGAGAGCAGTTGAAAACAGAGGTGCTTGGCTCGCTGATTGATACGGATTCCTTTTATCGTATGGGTATTTCAGATAGTCTGTGCAATAAAATTTTTCGGCAAGATAAGCTGAAGCCAGTACAGATGGCTATGGATGAGCGGATTTTTATGTGGGAGGATGATGCGGTTGTTTTTTCGTGTCTGTTCCGGTGTGATACGCTTGTTGTCAGCGGCAAGAGCTACTATCATTACTGTGTGCGCGAGACGGGTTCTCTGATGGGAACAGAGAGGACTGGACATTTGGATGAGTCTATGGATATTCTTCTGCGGTATCTGGAGAAGGAATTTCGAGATGCGGATCGGCAGGGTTTAAATCTGATGCGCCAGTTTCAAATCATGAAAACATCTTTCCTTATGATGAAATGCGCGTCAAAGGTTCTGAGTTATGGTAATGGGATTTTATATCCGTTTGGAAAGGTAAATAAAGAGGATCGCCTTTTATTGTACGGCGCAGGGAAATTGGGTGTGGAGTTGAAGGCGTATTTGGAAGCCCAGGGATTTTCGGTTGTGGGATGGGCGGATAAATCAGCCAATCGTCCGGGTGTGATTCGTCCGGATGAGATCCGGGAAGCAGATTTTGACTATGTGATTATTACAGTATTGATTGCTGATGTTGTGGAGCATATCCGTGAGGATTTGAAAAAATTGGGCGTACCGGATGAAAAGGTGCTTTTCGTCGATGCAAAGCTGATCCGATGATTCTTGTAGAGTGGAGCATAAGTGATGAATATTTTGATTTTATCTGACATCCATGGAAACTGTACCGCTTTTGAAGCTGTTAACAAGGAATTTGCAGTGCTTCCATCCGTTGATGCCTGCATCCTCCTCGGAGATCTTGTTGATTACGGCCCTCGCTCCAATGAGGTGATCGAAATGATAAAGCTGCTTTCATTTCCGATTGTGTGTAATCTTCGCGGCAATCACGAGGATGCGATTGCGCGGAATATCTACAATCGTTTTTCATCCGAGCGTGGCAGGGAGAGTGCACGCTACACAAGGAGCGTTTTAAACGATACTTCCTGGTCGTATCTTTCAAACGGGATGGAGCGCTGCGGAAAAAAAGAATTTGAGGTTGACGGTAAGAAGTGTCTTGCAGTTCATGGGAGTCTTGCAGATGAATACTGGAAGAGCATAAGCCCGGAGGATGACCTTTCGGCATACAGCAGCTATGACTATGTGTTTTCCGGACATTCGCATTTGCCGCATTTTTTTGAAAGGTATTATTCCTGTGATGATGCGATGCGCCGGAATAAGAAGAAAACAATCTTTATCAATCCTGGCTCTGTCGGGCAGCCGAGAAACCTGAACCCGGCAGCGCAGTTTGCATTGCTTGACACGGAGACGGAGCAGGTGATTTTAAAAAAAGTAAATTATGACATCGGTCTGGAGCAGTCGTTCTACCATGGACAGGTAGACGGTTTTTATAGAGAGCGATTGAAATGGGGGACTTAGACAATGGATTTATATGTAATCAGCGGTGTAAGCGGTATGACAGGAAATGAGCTGGCGCGAAAGCTGGTGGCGGCGGACCACCGGGTGATTGGCTTTGACAATTTTTTTGCATCTTCAGTCAAAACGGTTGAAGATTTGCTTGGCGATGAACGATTTAGCTTTTATGAGTATGACATTAACTGTAAAGAACAGATGAACAGATTAAAAGAAGAGGTGCAGAGCAGGAAGGCTGTATTTAAAAAGCTTATTTACATTAACTGTGCGGCGGTCGTACACACAGAGCATTTTTATCATGTGGAGAGCACATTTGAGACGAATGTGCTTGGCATGAAAGCATTTCTAGAGCAGGCGATTGAGGCAGAGGCGGATATCTATATCAACTGTTCGACCTCGGAGGTCTACTCCATGAATTCATGGGGAGAAAACGGCGTTTCGGAGTCGGATTATATCACGATGGCGAATGCGGAACACAGTCAGCGGACAAGCTATGCGGCGGGCAAGCTTCTGACCGAGTTTTTCATGAAGGATGCGGTCATAGAGCAAAAGATTAAGGGCTGCTCGATTCGGTTTGCAAATGTATACAGTAAAAATGAATTGTATCCGAAGCATATTATTCCGTACATTTTGAACCAGCTACAGTCAGGCGGGAACGTTGAGCTTCTGGAAAATTCAAAGGTTAATTATCGAACCTTTTTACATAATGAGGACAGCTGTGCGGCAGTGCTTGCGCTTATCCGATCGGAGGAGGCACTGGATGGTTCGGTGTACAATGTAGCAACGGATGAGGAGATTTCGATTATAGATTTGGTGAAGCTGTGTGCGGAGAAGCTTGGTATGGAAAATCCGCAGATTACGTTTAAAGGATATCGGGAGTCTGATCCGAAGCGGCGTCGGTTGAATACGGACAAGATTCGTTCGCGGACGGACTGGGAGCCGCGCATCACATTAGAACAGGGCATTGAAATGTGTGTGGAACATATGCGAGGCTGGCAGTGGGCTTGCGCGTCCAATGAATGAACTATAAAATGAGGCAAATTTACATAGGCCGGATTCCGTAACTATGAAGCCGCAGGCTGAATGTTACAACGGGCGCTGTCAAAGGAGGGGACAAATTGAAGGTGTTACTTGTGACTGTGGCGGGTACGTCGAGCCGCTTTAGCGAGTCAGTGGGATATCCGTGTGTAAAGTGTCTGTACAGCGAGGAGGGCATTGAGGAATCCCTGTTGTATCGAATGGTTCATATGAGAGATGACTTTGACTATTATGTAATCGTGGGCGGCTTTCAATACGAGGAGCTGGAGGCTGCGCTCTCATCGAATTTTCAGGATTTAGGCGACAGGCTAATTCTTGTGAAAAACGAGCATTATGCGGATTACGGATCTGGATATAGCCTGTATATTGGTTTGGAAAAAATCAGGCATATGGATCTCAAGGAGGTTGTATTTGCAGAGGGAGATCTGTTTGTGGATGAGGAGAGCTTTGGGAAAATTTGCGATTGTAAAAACGATGTGATTACATGCAGCAGAGAACCGGTTCTGGCAGAAAAATCAGTGGCGCTCTATTTTGATATGGCTCGCGGCGTTCACTATATTTATGACACAGCGCATGGTGCCCTGGAGATTAACGAGCCGTTTTTGGGGATTTTTAACTCCGGACAGATATGGAAGTTTGCGGATATGAGCCATTTGTGGGATACGTTTGATGCAATTGATGAGAAAGGATGGCAGGGGACAAATCTTGTGCTGATCCAGCGGTATTTTGGATCAATCGGAAAAAGCGATTATGACACGATTATGTTTCGGAAGTGGGTGAATTGCAATACCGTTTTGGATTACAGGAACCGGAAGGTAGATGACGTAGAAGGTGTAACAATATAACTCAGGACTTTGAGACTCTGCGCCAGAGGAATTGGCTGCAGAGCTCTTAAAAATATATAGTGACAGTCATAATGAGCATGCTATAGATAGGAGAGTATGAAGATGAGAACACTGGATGAAAAGTTGAATCTGTTAAGACGGCGTATAGCAGGCCGGAAAATCAGAATTATGATTCTGGGGCTGGGAAGCGTTGGTGCATACCTGCTGGATTATCTGCTTTCCATGGCAGATGACGGTGTGGAGGTCTGTGTGGCGGGCCGTAACGAAGAAAAGATGGTTTCGGACGTGAACATTGTGCGGGTTGCGAGTCTGATTCGAGGACAAAACCGGACGGACGTCAAAGTGAGGGCGGGCGTGGATTTTAACGACGTGTCCGCGTTGGCTGGCTGTATCCGCGATTATGAGCCGGACATCATCGTCAATTCCAGCCGAGCATATTCCGGTCTGAAATACGGGAGTATCTCGTGGAAAAACGTGCGGGCGTATGGCATCTGGGCACCGTTGGCGATCAGGTATGTCAAAAACATCATGGCGGCCTATGAGCAGGCGGGGAGCAATGCGATTGTGATCAACACGTCGTATTCGGATGCAGTTATTCCCTGGATGAAGTCAGCGGGGATGTTATATCCTGATTTCGGGAGTGGGAACCTGAACCACCTGATCCCGCGGCTGAAATTTGCCGTGGCAAAGGAGTACGGGATTACGGACTACTGGAATATCGACGTCACGTATGCAACGAGCCATTTCCATGACGTCGTCATCAGTAAGGAAGGGCAGGCCGAGCAGGTGGAGCAGCTCATTGACATCCGCTATGATGGCAGACAGCTCACGCCGGATATGGAAAAAATATTTGCAGCCTGCAAAATCCCGATGCCGGTGGACGCAAAGCGGAATATGATGAATGCGTCGAGCAACTTTGAGATCATATGTGGGATTTTGTCCGCAGTGCGCGATAAAAAGAGGATCAAACTGCACTGCCCGGGTGTGTTCGGGGAGATCGGAGGATATCCGGTTGTACTAGACGGGACGGGGGATGCAGTGCGGGCGTTTATCGACGAGACGCATTTTGATCTGGAGCTTATGCGGAAGAAGAACCGGCAATCCATTTATCTGGACGGTATTGCTTCCGTGGAAAACGGTATGCTCATCTATACGGACGAGCTGATTGAAAAGTGCGGGAAGGCGTTTGGCGTTTCGTTGATGAAGCACGTTGAGTTTGATGAAATCGAGGCGGCAGCACAGTTTTTGATTGCGGAGATTATTGAGCGGGACGGTGGAAAGCAGGCTGGCGTGAACGGATGAAAAGGGCCGGATAAGCAGGTCCGCATGGATGCTGTAAGGGATGCGCGTTGCAGGATGGGAGGTTAAAACGGCATGAAGACAGTATATACTTGTTTTTGCACAGATGTGATACACGAGGGGCACAGGAACATTATCCGGGAGGCGCAGCGCTACGGCGAGCTGATTGTCGGCGTGCAGAGCGATGAGGCGATGGTACGCTTTAACCGTTTCCCGTGTGTAAGTTTCCAGGAGCGCTTTGCAATGATTGAGGCATTGGAAGGAGTGGCAAGGGTCGTTGTTCAGAAGGAGGTCATGTATGATGAGATCATCCGGGAGCTTCGACCCGACTTCGTGATTCATGGAGACAACTGGCTGGAGGGACCGATGCGGGCCATTCGGGACAACGTGGAGGGACTTCTGCGGGAATACGGCGGACAAATCATTGACGTGCCCTATACATACAGTGCGGATGTCAGCCGTATGGACCGGCGGATGAAAGAAAAGTTGGGGATGCCGGAATACAGGCGCGGGAAGCTAAAGCAGCTCATCCATTTGCGGCCGATTGTAAAGGCACTTGAGGTTCACAGTGGGCTCACCGGACTGATTGCGGAAAAGACGATAGTGGCAGATGGCAGCGGGCTGGATCAGTTTGATGCAATGTGGGTCAGCTCTCTGTGTGACTCTACGGCAAAGGGGAAACCAGACATTGAGTTGGTGGACATCACTTCGCGCTTCCGTACGATCGACGATGTGATGGAAGTCACGACAAAGCCGATTATTTTTGACGGAGATACCGGAGGGCTGACGGAGCATTTCGTCTATACCGTGCGTTCCCTGGAGCGCATGGGTGTCTCTGCGATTATTATTGAGGACAAAACCGGCTTAAAGAAAAATTCGCTGTTTGGAACCGAGGTTGTGCAGACGCAGGACACGATCGAACATTTTTGTGAAAAAATTACGGCGGGAAAAGCGGTTCAGCTGACCGATGAGTTCATGATTATTGCCAGGATTGAGAGCCTGATTTTAGATCAGGGCATGGAGGATGCCTTAAAGCGGGCGCGGGCGTATGTGTCTGCAGGGGCGGACGGAGTCATGATCCACAGCCGCAGAAAGGAGCCGGATGAGATTCTGAGATTTTGTGATCTTTTCCGTAAGGAGGACAAAGAGACACCGATCGTCGTCGTGCCGACGTCCTTTCATTCCGTGAAGGAATCGGAGTTGGCGAAGCACGGGGTGAACGTTGTGATTTATGCGAACCAGCTCACACGCAGCGCTTTCCCGGCGATGGAGCAGACGGCAAAGGATATTTTGAAATATCACCGTGCCGAGGAGGTTGACGCGAGGCTGATGCCGATTAAACATATTATTTCTTTGATTGAGGAGCTTTAAATATATGAAGGTTGAACATCTGATTGATATATTGGGCACAGATTTTTTTACCGGGGTTCCGGATTCTCAGCTGAAGGGACTGTGTGATTATCTGATGGATATGTACGGGACTGACCCGAGGCATCATCTGATTGCCGCAAACGAAGGAAATGCGACTGCCATTGCGGCAGGGTATCACCTTGCAACCGGGAACGTACCCGTTGTTTATATGCAGAACAGCGGGGAGGGAAATGTCGTTAATCCTGTCGCGTCCCTTCTGCACGGGAAGGTTTATGCTATCCCGTGCATTTTTATTGTCGGCTGGCGTGGGGAGCCGGGGGTGCATGACGAGCCGCAGCATGTTTGTCAGGGGGAGATTACGTTGAGGCTTCTCTCGGATATGGGCATTGATCATTTCGTGGTAGGAAAGGAGACCTCTGAGGGAGAGATGCGCGCTAAGATGAAGGAGTTTGCCCTTCTGCTTCAAAAGGGCAGGAGCGTGGCGCTTGTCGTGCGTAAAGGCGCGCTGGAATATGAAGGGAAAGCCGTATACGAAAACCCTTACCGGATGCGGCGCGAGCAGATCATCCGGGCGGTAGCGCAGGTGTCAGGCGACGATCCGGTTGTCTCCACGACGGGGAAGGCAAGCCGGGAGCTTTTTGAGATTCGCGTGGAAAACGGGCAGGGTCATGGACGCGATTTCCTTACGGTAGGCTCTATGGGGCACAGTTCGTCGATCGCTCTTGGCATAGCGCTGCACTGTCCGGGGAAAAAGGTCTGGTGCATGGACGGGGATGGGGCCGTGCTCATGCATATGGGCGCGATGGCGGTGATCGGGCAGACGGCGCCGGAAAACCTCGTGCATGTAGTCGTGAACAATGGAGCGCACGAGTCGGTGGGCGGGATGCCGACAGCGATAAGGGGCGTGGATTTGAAAAAGATCGCAGAGGGGTGCGGCTATGCGCACGTTTACGGCGCGTCGGAGGAGCGGGAGCTTCTGCGGGCGCTGGAGCTTGCAAAAAAGGAGCCAGGGCTTACGTTCATCGAAGCAAAAGCGGCGATTGGCGCGCGGGCGGACCTTGGCAGACCCACGACAACGCCGGTGGAAAATAAGGATGCGTTTATGGAGTGGCTGCGGGATGTGTAAATTTTCCTTGCAATCCCCACCCAAATAGTTTACTATAACCCTAACACCCCCACCACGAAAGCAGGTCGCATCCATGCCAAGACGCCGTTTACCGATCGGAATCGAATTTTACAAGGAAATGATCGACAAAAATTATTATTATGTCGATAAAACGCTGATCATCCGGGATCTTTTAAACACCGATGCAAAGGTCAATCTTTTTACAAGGCCGCGCCGGTTTGGAAAGACGCTGACGCTCCAGATGCTGCGCACGTTTTTTGAGAAAGAGATTGATCGGAATGGAGCGGTTGTTGACAACAGCCGCTATTTTAACGGAACAGGGATTGTGGAAGCGGGAGAGCGGTATACGGGTCATATGGGCCGATATCCGGTCATTTCTTTGTCGCTGAAGTCGGCGAAGCAGCCGGATTTTGACACGGCGTATTTCTGCCTGCAGGAGGCGATTGCGGGAGAATTCGCCAGACACGCCTATGTGCTGGAATCAGATTGTATTTCAGAGGATGACAGGGAAAAGTTCAGGCAGTTAATGGGGCGGCGCGCGGAGCAGAAGAGTTACGCTACCTCGCTTGCTTTTTTGTCGGAATGTCTGAAAAATTATCACGAAAAAAATGTGATTATTTTGATTGACGAATATGACGTGCCGTTAGAGAATTCCTGGTTCCGGGGTTTTTATGAGGAAATGATCGATTTTATCCGTTCGCTGTTTGAGTCCGCGTTAAAGACGAACGCGAATCTGGAGCTTGCGGTTATTACAGGGTGTCTGCGGATCAGCAGGGAGAGCATTTTTACGGGGTTAAATAATCTGCGGATCATATCGATCCTGGATGAAGGGTACGCGGAGTATTTTGGCTTTACACAGGAAGAGGTGAAAGCGCTGCTCGATCACTATGGGATCGGGGAGCGGGAGGAAGAAGTCAGGGAGTGGTACGATGGGTATCTGTTCGGAAAGACAAAGGTGTATAATCCGTGGAGCGTGATCTGCTATGCCAGCGATATTCTGGATCAGAACACGGAGTTCCCAAAGCCTTACTGGTCAAACACCTCGTCCAACAGCATTGTGCGGGAGCTGATCGACCGCGCGGATGATGCCGTAAAGAGCGAAATTGAGAATCTGATTGCGGGCGGCACGGTGGAAAAGCCAGTGCATGAGGAAATTACGTACGGGGAGATTCATAAAAGTCAGGATAATCTGTGGAATTTCCTGTTTTTTACGGGCTATCTGAATGTGGTGTCGCGCAGGTATGTGGAGGATACGACATATTTAACGCTTGCCCTGCCAAACATTGAAATTCGCTATATTTACCGCAATACAATCCGGGAGTGGTTCGAGGAGCGTGGGAAGGACTGCGATTATACACCGTTTTACGAGGGGATGCGGACGGGTGACTGTGAAAAGATTGAGGATTTTATCAATGATCAGCTTTTGGGCAGCATCAGTTATTTTGACAGTGCGGAGATGTTCTATCACGGCTATCTGCTCGGTATTCTCGGCGGGATCGGGGGCTACCGCATCAATTCGAACCGGGAGCAGGGAAACGGCAGGCCGGATTTGCTTTTGGAGCCGCATAACCCGCGTATGCCTGCGATGATCATTGAGATCAAGTGCGCGAAGAAATACGGGCAGATGGATAAGCTGTGTGACGAGGCGCTTGCGCAGATTGAGGAATGCGATTACGCGGCAGAGCTGCTCGACGAGGGCTATCAGATCATTTATAAGTATGGGTTCTGTTTCTGCAAAAAGGTGTGCCGGGTGAAGTTTGCGCAGATATAGCAAAGTTAGTTGCGTCAGCAGCAGGAAAACATGATTCAGCTTGCAGCTGTGGTTTCGCGAAGCGAACTTTCATGCAGGGACTGCCCATTACTGGTTCGGAGTGAACAGTAACACGAACTGCAACATGGATATGGAAATTTTAAGCCCCTCCTTGCAATCATCGGCGAAATGCTTTACAGTGATCTTATAAAACCCGGAAAAGCGAAGCCGCGGCGTGGTTTTTTCCGGAAAGGACAGGAAAATGGCAAAACAATCAGGAAGACTTTCACGAGGAAGATTTGTTCCGCTGCGATACCTGTCTGGAAAAGGGAGATGACGAACCGTATTGTCTTCCGGTATGCAATTCTTCGCGGACGGGTATGTGCGGCTATGAAGGAAGCTCCTGTTACCCGGATGTGTTTCAACCGGATACATAGATCTGAGAAGTGAGTGATTTGCAGGTATGAGAGCATGAGAAAATGGATGGGGCATAGGATTCCTATATGATGAGTGGGTAGGACATAGGATAAAGGAAGGGTCAGACAATGGATAAATCAGGCGATGGGTCGGGTGGGCAGGTTCGTTTCCTGTTCACCGCAGACGGGTTTTGTATTGATGAGGCGGGAGAGGGGCTCTTAGAGCCGACGCTTCTCTGGAAGCAGCGGTTTGAGGAAGACCGGTTTGCCGCGTTATATCAGTTAGGGTTTGTGGAGCGTCCAACGGAGTTTGATCAGGCAGGTGGTTTTTTACATCAGCTTTCGGACGCTTTTTTTCGTGTGCTGACAGACCAGCCGGATATTGAGCTGACCAGAGGGCTGGCAAAGATTACGGCGGATCAGAATCTGACGGAACGGCTTCTGGAGTGTGTTCCCTTTACACTCGGCTCGGAGCATGTGACGGGAGAGTGGATTGCACGGATATTTGAGCGCTTAAATCGCATTTTTTCGGATGAAATAGAGCGTTTTGACGGTACGGTTGCGATGTATCTGGCGGAGAACAGCCAGCATTTGAAGGTTCCGGAGCGTATATTTTTTCATTTGGTGGAGAGCAAAGGAGAGCATTATCCCTTTGCTTTTCTTGCTACCTACGCGACAAAGGACGAGAATGAAAAAGTCCGGCATGTTCCGCTGCAATATGCGCTGACAGAGTATAAACAGGACAGGGAGAAGCTGATGGAGCTTTTGTCCTGCTTAAACCGGGTGGCAGAGGTGTCGGAGCTGATTGGCGGCTTTGTGGAGAGCGGAGAAATGTTCCATCCCCTGCGGCTGACTGCGCAGGAGGCTTATCAGATTTTGCGGGATATACCGAAGATTGAACAGACGGGGATCGTCTGCCGTATTCCAAACTGGTGGAGGAAGCATACATACGATATCAGCGTAACAGTCAATTTAGGGGAGGACAAACCGAGCTATGTGGGCATGGATGCGATTCTTTCCATGTGCCCGAAGCTGACGGTTGACGGTATCGCGTTATCGCCGGAGGAGATACAGGCACTGCTTTCCCAGACGGAAGGACTGGCGTTCCTCAAGGGTAAATGGGTGGAGGTAAACCATAAGAAGCTCCGGCAGCTTTTAGAAGAGATGGATCAGTATGAGGGCGATTTGACGCTGTTGGAGGCCCTGCGCATGGGCCTGAAAGGGGAACAGGATAAAAAAAGTGCGGATGTCGGCCCGGTAATTACAAACGGGAAATGGCTGTCAGGCCTTTTGCGGAATATGCGCTCGCCAAAAGCAATACGAAAGGCGGCATTGCCAAAAACGTTTCAGGCGAAGCTGCGTCCTTATCAGCAGACAGGCTTTGACTGGCTGAGTTATATGGACAGGCTGGGCTTCGGAGCCTGTCTGGCGGATGATATGGGACTTGGGAAAACGGTGCAGGTGCTGGCGTTCCTGGAGAAGCTGCGCATAAAAAAGAAGGAAGCCAGAGCATTGCTGGTGGTACCGGCATCCCTGCTCGGAAACTGGCAGAAAGAGGCATCACGGTTTGCGCCAAAGATGCCGATATGGGTTCTGCACGGGAGAGGTGCGTCGGCTTTGGGTGAGGAGGTGACGGCGGGACTGCCCTTTCTGACGGTCACGACCTATGGAATGGTATCCAGGGTGAAGGAGCTTGAGGCGGTGGAATGGGACTGCCTGATTCTGGACGAGGCCCAGGCGATCAAAAACCCGTTGACGAATCAGACAAAGCAGATCAAAAAGCTGAAAAGTAAAATGAAAATTGCCATGACGGGTACACCGATTGAGAATGACCTTACAAATCTGTGGTCACTCTTTGATTTTCTGAACAAGGGACTTTTGGGAAGCTCGTCGGAATTTCGGGTGTATTGCAAACATTTGTCTCAGCATCCGGAGGGGTATGCGAAGCTGAAAAATATGATTGCGCCCTTCATGCTGCGGCGAGTAAAAACAGACAAATGCATTATTTCCGATCTGCCGGATAAAATGGAGCAGATCGATTATGTTTCCATCTCCAAAAAGCAGCGGGTGCTCTACCGCAAGCAGGTGGCTGATCTGGCGAAAAGGCTTGACAAGGTGGATGGCATGGAGCGCAGGGGGCTGGTGCTGGCAGCAATCATAAAGCTGAAGCAGATTTGCAATCACCCGGATCAGTATCTGGGACAGCAGGCGTTCAGCGAAAAGGACAGCGGGAAGTTTGAGCTGCTGGGAAGCCTTTGCGAGACCATTTACGAGAAGCGGGAGCGGGTGCTGGTTTTTACTCAGTTTAAAGAGATCACAGGCTATCTGGATGATTATCTGGCGGGCATTTTTCATACCCGGGGGTTTGTGCTGCATGGCGGGACAAACGTTAAAAAGCGCGCGCAGATGGTAGAGGATTTTCAGGGAGAAAAGTATGTGCCGTACATGATCCTGTCTGTCAAGGCGGGAGGTACGGGCTTAAATCTTACGAACGCCAGCCATGTGATACATTTCGATCGCTGGTGGAATCCGGCGGTGGAGAACCAGGCGACAGACCGGGCCTACCGCATTGGTCAGACGAAAAACGTGATGGTACACAAATTTGTCTGTAAGGGGACGATAGAGGAGAAGATTGACGAGATGATTTCCTCAAAGACAAAGCTGGCGGAAAATGTCATCGGTTCTGGCGGGGAAAACTGGATTACGGAGATGAGTAACGAGCAGCTTTTGTCGATGATGAGCCTGGAGTAAAGCATCAGGTGTATTTCCCGGAAGAACGAGTGCGGACGGTGTGCCGGCGGGCCGGAGTTCAGGTGTGGATGAGAAGCGAGGCTTAAGTATACCGTATGTTGCTATCCTCCGGGATATGCGGGAAAGGAGCAGTCAATGAGCAAATACTGGAATACGGATTATTACAGCCAGCCGGATACCGAGCAGCTGCAGAGCAATGCGCGTGCGACGGTAAAACGGGCAGGAGCCAAAGGCAAGACGATGGAACCGATTGTGATACAGGGCAGGAAGATCGCGAAAAGCTGGTGGGGAGAGACGTGGTGCCGTAATCTGGAGCGGTACGCAGATTACGAGAGCCGTCTGGACAGAGGAAAGCGCTATGTTCGAACTGGGGCCGTCGTAGATTTGAAGATCGCAAAAGGAAAGGTCAGCGCGCGTGTTCAGGGGAGAAGAAAAACTCCGTATAAGGTTGAGATCCGAATCAGTCCGCTCTCGGAGGAGCGCTGCCAGTATCTGATCAGCCGGTGTGAGCGGAAAATAGAAAATCTGGAGCTGCTTTTACAGGGGAAATTCCCGGAGGAACTCAAGGAGCTTTTTACGGGAGAAAACGGGCTTTTTCCCGCATCAAAGGAGATCAGCTTTAGCTGCAGCTGCCCGGACTGGGCACTGATGTGTAAGCATGTTGCGGCGGTGCTTTATGGGATCGGGGTGCGGTTTGACGAGAATCCGATGCTCTTTTTCGAGCTGAGGGGAATTGAAGTGGAAAAATTTATTGATGTCGCTTTGGAGAGCAGGGTGGAACATATGTTGAAGCACACGGATTGTGTGAGTGAACGCGTAATTGTCAACGATGAGTGGGAGGCGCTTTTTGGGCTGTAACGGTGAAGTTCCACCTTACGCTTTGCACTCACGCCAATCCCCCCGCTGATTAAAATGGAGCCAATACAGTTATGAGGACAGACAGCGGTTTGGACTTCGCGAAGCGAATTTTCATGTCCAAACTGTTCAGTTTACGCTCGTATAACCCATACGATTACTCCGGCGGTTAAATGTCGATGAATTTTACGCAGAATCATTTTTCATCTGCAAGGAGGAAGAAGGCGGCGTAGCGGGGCTGCGTCAAACATAGGGTCATTTAGTGTGGGTTATACGAGTCCACCTCTGACCTCTGTCGAAAAAGAGTTCTTGCGGTCTTTTCTCTCGCATGGTATGATAAAAGAGACATTTTATTATAGACGGCATGCCATCTGCACGATAACCGAGGCGTATATGAGGCATTGCCGTTGCGGGGGAAACGATATGCTGGAAATTGACGAATACAAGGCCGGGTTTTGGCTGAAGGAATTAGAGAAAAGTCCCAGAGGGCAGCGTGCCATGGGATTTTTTTTGGACGGCTACAACTGTACGCAGGCAGTCGTGCTGGCGTTTGCGGATTTGATCGGAATGGACGAAAAGACGCTGCTGCGGATGAGTTCTTCCTTTGGCGGCGGCATGGGAAGGCTAAGGGAGGTGTGCGGCGCAGTGAGCGGCATGTTTCTCGTGGCAGGCTTTTTATACGGATATGACACGCCGGGGGCGGCCGGACAGCAGGAGAAAGCAGAGCATTACGCCCGGATTCAGGAGCTTGCGGGCGAATATCGGGCCGTCAACGGCTCCATCGTGTGTCGGGAGCTGCTTGGGCTTGGGACGAAGGGGGCGGATGCGCCCACGCCGGAACCCCGGACGGCAGAGTATTATAAGAAACGTCCCTGCGGGCAGGTGATCGGGATCGCTGCGGCGATGATGGAAAAATATGTGGAAGCACATCCCTGCGGGGAATGACTGATACATACAGCTGTAAAGGGAAATATGCCGTTTTGCGGCTGCGGCTGGCGCAATATTCTTTATTGATTTTATCAGTGGAGGGCATCATAAAAAGGCTTAGGACTGCGCGTTTTAGCAGGCGGAGGGAATTTGGGCAGCAGGAATGGCTGCAAATAAATCATGGATGGGAGTTTACACATGAAAAAGGTCATTACATACGGTACGTTTGATTTGTTTCACCAGGGTCATTTAAATCTTCTGGAGCGGGCAAAAAAGCTCGGAGATTATCTGATTGTCGGGGTGACGACTGAGCATTTCGATGAGGCGCGCGGCAAAGTGAATGTGATTGATTCGACGCTGGAGCGCATCGAGAATGTGCGTAAAACCGGACTTGCCGATGAAATTATTATTGAGGACCACGAGGGTCAGAAGATCGAAGACATCCAAAAGCATCACGTTGATATTTTTACGGTTGGTTCTGACTGGGTGGGAACGTTTGACTACCTGAACAATTTCTGTCAGGTCATATATCTGGAGCGCACGCCTGATATTTCTTCCACGCTGCTGCGAAAGAGCAGATTTCAGATTATCAATGTCGGGATCGTCGGGACCGGGCGCATGGCGCCGCGATTTCTGACGGAGGACAAGTATGTTTCCGGGATACATATTGTCTGTGCTTACAATCCGGAAATTGAGAGCGGAGAAAGATTTCGCCGTAAATATGACATCCCGGTATATCATGACGGGTATGAAAAATTTTTGGAAAATGTCAGCGCGGTCTATATCGCGTCACCCAACGAGACGCATTATGATTACGCAAAGCGCGCGCTTCTCTCGGGCAGACATGTCCTGAGCGAAAACCCGGTTGCCCTGTCAAAACAGCGGGTGGAAGAGCTATACGCCCTTGCAGAAGAGAAAAATCTGGTTCTTCTGGAGGGGATCAAAACGGCATACTGCCCGGGCTTTCAGCAGCTTTTAAATACGGTGCAGAGCGGTAAGATTGGAGCGGTGCGGGATGTGGAGGCATGCTTTACAAGGCTTGCCGACCCGACGGCAAGGGAGCGCACGGATGCGGCATACGGAGGGGCCTTTCTGGAGTATGCTGCGTATACGCTGCTTCCGATTTTCAAGCTGCTCGGCACGCATTACGAGGACATTAAAATTGACAGTATTCTTGATGAGAAGGGACTGGATTTATATACAAAAATTCAGTTGATCTACGAGCAGGGTATGGCCACCGCAAAATGCGGCGTCGGCGTGAAATCGGAGGGGCAGCTGGTGGTTGCAGGAACGGAAGGATATATTCTGGCGGAGTCTCCCTGGTGGCTGACGAAAAAATATGAAGTCCGCTATGAGGATCCGGCGGTTATCGATGTGTTTGAGCCGCGGTTCCAGGGAGATGGGCTGCGCTATGAGATCAGTGAATTTGCGTCAAAGATCAACGGACAGGAGCGGGCTGCATACAAGCTTACGAAAGAGGAAATACTGGCAATTTCAGAGGTGACGGAGCTGTTCATGAAAACGAGAATGGAGCAGGGGAAGCGATGATACGGCTAGGGGTGATAGGAAACGGACGGATTGCAGCCAGATTTGTAAAGGGCGCAGAGATGGTTCCCGAGGTGCAGATCGTATGCATTTATAATCCGCGTAAAAGCAGCGCAGAAGCCTTTGTTGCAAAAAACGGGATTGGGATGGCGACGGATGAGTGGGAGATTTTGCTTTCACGCGTGGATGCGGTGTATATCGCTTCGCCGCATGCTACGCATGTGGATTATGCGAGGCGTGCGCTGCTGGGAGGCAAGCATGTGTTCTGTGAGAAACCGATGGCCTTTTTTGGCAAAGAGGCATCAGAGCTTTTTTCTCTGGCATCGGAGCGAGGGCTGGTTTTGATGGAGGCGGTTAAGACGGCGTACTGTCCGGGATATATGCATTTAATAGAAACCGCGAAAAGCGGTAAGATTGGAGCGGTGCGGGATGTGGAAGCGTGCTTTACAAAGCTGACGGACCCTGCGGGCAGGGAGCTGACAGATACTGTTTACGGCGGTGCCCTGATCGAGCTTGGAACGTATGTCCTGCTTCCAGTCATCGAACTGTTTGGTGAGGATCCTGGTGATGTGATGTTTTATTCCGTAAAGGATGCAAAAGGGCTGGACTTGTTCACAAAGGTGCATCTTGGCTATGAGGAAGGATTTGGTCTGGGAAAAGTTGGCCTTGGTGTGAAATCGGAGGGGGAACTGATTATTTCCGGGACAAAGGGATATCTCTATGCGAAAGCTCCATGGTGGCTGACAAGGGAGTTTGAGATTCGCTATGAGGACCCGAATGAGCGGGAGCGGCATACGTTTGAATTTGAAGGAGACGGACTGCACTATGAGCTGCAGGCGTTTGTGAAGGAAATACAGACGGACAGGAGAGATGACAGCAGAAGGAAGCGCTTGAGTATAGCGTTTGCAGCAGTTATGGAGCGGTTTTTGTGCAGCCGGAGTCCGGCGGACCAAAAATGGTTCCGCCAGACGAAGCGGGATGGACTTGGCAGTGCGGGAAATATGTTGGGGAGCCATCAGCTTTAAAGCCGAATGGGACAAATGTGTGATTTTTACGTTGTACTTTTATGATTGCGGAAATCGTGGCTGGTTATAAAGCCGGATAGGACATATGCGATCGTATAGATGGAGGAGAGAGATGCTGCAATTTGACGAGCGGTTTTTTGAGGAGGAGACGCGTGACGGGTTTCTCATCAGTTCTATGATGAAAAGAGCCTGGGCAGTTGAGATGGAAGTGCTGTCCCAGGTGTGCGCCTTGTGCAGAAAATACGGAATCAGGTATTATGCTGTCTATGGCTCGCTGCTGGGCGCGATTCGGCACAAGGGATATATTCCCTGGGATGATGATATTGATATTGCGCTGCGGCGTGAGGATTATACCAGGCTGCTTACACTTTTAGCGAAGGAGCTGCCGGAGGGCTACTTTGTAAACAGCTATTATACGTGCGAGACACATCGGCAGCCCTGGGCGTCGGTCGTGAATACGCGCTATATTTTGCAGGATGCGGAGAAAATCCGCCGATTCTGGGGATGTCCGTATGTGTGCGGCATTGATATTTTTCCGATGGATTATGTGGCTGTGAACGGGGAAGAGGACGACGCGCAGATGAATCTGTACGCGATGGTATTCGGTGTGGCCCAGAGCTTTGAGGAATACGAGGCCAGCGGCGAGCTGTATGAGTATCTTCCTCAGATCGAAAAGTTCTGCGGCGTTTCCCTGAGCGATGACGGAACGCTTCACCGACAGCTTTTGCTGCTGGCAGATCAGATCGCCGGGTTGTACCGCGAACAGGAGAGTGATGAGCTGACGCTCATCACGAGCCGCTTAAACCGCGGTGACAGAAATTTCAAGTTTCCAAAAAAATGGTTTGATCAGAGCGCAGAGGTTCCGTTTGAGCAGATGACTATTTCTGTTCCCACAGAATATGATCAGGCGCTGCGCGTGTTTTATGGGGACAGCTATATGACGCCTGCCCGGTATGACAGCGGTCATACATACCCGTTTTACAGGCGCCAGCAGCAGTTTCTGGATGATAACCACATTACACTTCCCCTATAGCCTTTTGCCAGTTGCGGCAAAATTCTTCGATGCTGACGGTCATGCCGTCGGCATCAAACATTTCCTGAAGCGCTGCCTCTTGCGTTTTGTAAAAAGGATATTCATGGCCAGCGGCAAATTTGACCGGCGTCATGTAATCCGGGCCGAAGATAGCGGTTACTGTCCGGATGTAGTCCTTCGGTACCGGCATCTGCATTCCCTCAAACGGGAGATAGGTAACCTCGTCGTACAAATCTGCGGGGCGGCCGTGGACGGGGCCGGTGGCTTCCGTGTGGAACTGGAGGTTGATCAGCTCTTTGCAGCTTTCCTCAAATGTTGTCTGTCTGGAAATGCCGTCGTAGAGCAGCCATAGCTGGTGCTCAATGTCCTGACTTCGGTCAAGCGCTATCCCGCATGCGCGCTCAATTTCCAAAAGCTGGTCTTCCAGCAGTCCTTCTTTGATGTACAGCTCCCGGTTGTGGATCGTAAACATGAGCATATGGCAGATGCGAAGCTGCAAAGCTACAAACGTCTGATCCCTGGAGACATAGTCCAGCGGGAAAATATCGATTCCAATCCGAAAAAACGGAAAGCCGTGGAAGCGGGACATATAGGTCGCAAGATTCCAGTATTCTTCATCTGCGATCACGCGCAGGTTCGGAATGCGCGCTGCCCTTTGCAGACGCGGGTTTTCCGTGTGCATTCCGGCGACAACGATGCCGTCGGGAAGCTCGTCCGGAAGATAGCGGATGAGTGCATCGTAGTCGTCCCGCAAAAGCGTCATGTCGATGTCATCATCCCATGGGATAAAGCCCTGGTGTCGGATGGCGCCGAGCAGCGTTCCGCCCGCCGCAAAGCACCCAAGCTGATGACGGTCGCAGATTTCCAGAATGATCTCCAGTATCTCCAGTTCGGCAGCCCACGCGCGCTTCATCATCGGGCTGACCGTAAAATCACAGCGCACCTCTTCTTCAAAAAATTCTTTTGGGAAATGCATAGCGTTGTTCCTTTCTTAAGTTCGTGTATTCCGTGAGGTTTTGTATTATATGATTGTGCCGGTCTTGCGAATACTTCGCGTTGGCAGGTGAGCAAGGTCGTTGTGTATGATATCTGCAATTGCGCGGGCAGATCGCTGTGCGTTATTCCTGCAATTGCGCGGGCAGATCGCTGTGCGTTATTCCTGCAATTGCGTGGGCAGATCGCTGTGCGTTATTCCTGTAATTGCGAGAGCAGATCGTCGTGCAGCTCCTGCGCCCGCGTCTGCCAGGTGTGGTCTGCGAGCGCTTTTTTTCGGCCGTTATCCGCGATTTGCTGCATGCGCTCCGAATCAGCAAGGAGCGCTTTTACGGTTTGCGCAAGCGCGGAGATTTCTTCCAGCTCAAACATGATTAACTCGGCAGCAGGGTCATCGATGTCGCCGCAAAACGTTTCCCGCATGTACACAGAGCTGTCGGTGAGTGCAACTGCGCCTGCAAGCATGCCATTGAATACGCGGTCGTGGGTGCCGTCTTTAAACCAGGTCATGGTACTGAGAACAATTTTGGCATTCTGCATCTCCACCACTGCCGCGTCTGCCGAAATACGCCCGCCAAAATGGAGGTTGGGTGAGGAAAGCCATTCACACCCATCCCAGCCGGTGCCGTAAAGCGTGACGGAAATACCGGCTTCCACCAGGAGACGAACGGCCATTTCACGGTACCAGGAGACGGCGAGCAGATCAATATAGTGAATCTTCTCGATAAAATCACATAAATTTTCATTGCTCAGATAAATATGGGAGGAAAGAAGCGCTTCCTCGATTGCCTGTTCCGTTGTTTTTCGCGGATGCCGGATCAAATCTTCATAGGCGGTGTCCGCTATTTTTCTGGCATCAAACGAAAACTGAGAAAAATCCGGCATCATCCGGGCTGCAAAGCTTTTGGACAGGCCGCCTGTGTAGATGACATCGGTGGTGCGGTCTGCGATTGGCTTTGGTCGAATGTGAAGGTCTTTTCCGGCATGGGGCAAAAATCCGGTGATGGGAAGCTGTGGGTAAAAGCGTTCAAGATAACGCATGTGGTTTTTGTCCGGGCAGAGCACAATTGCGTGTGCGGGAGCCGCATCCAGCGCCGGCTTATGACAGAACGGATGGTCCATCAGTATGTTAATACAGTAGATGCCAAGCTCATCCCAAATATTTTTCCCCTTGACAAGCTCCATATTAAAGCCGAGATTATTGAAAGTGATCACGGCGGTTACCGGTTTCTTGATAAATTCGGAGAGCTTCGCAAGGCTTTTTTGCATATCGGAGGAGTCAAATTCCATCGTCTCATAGCCGAGCTGCCGAAAAGCGGGGATCAGCTCATATGTAAAAATATCCAAAATGTCGTAGACCCCCGTCATAAAGATCAGACGCGGCCTGTCACACAAAAGAAGCTCCTTTACCTTTAGCGCGAACACATCAAAAGAAAAGTGCGCGGCATAGACATCCTGTGAACGGCTGCACATGCGCTGGTAAGCGCTCTCGCTTCCATAGAGACGAACCGCCTGGCCGATCATTTTGCACAGACCGGCAGCGTCATCGGAGGAAAACAGAAAGGCATTCACGCCATGTTTCAGATAACGGGCGGCTCCGCATACATCTGTAATCAGACAGGGCTTTTTTTGCATCATTGCCTCCGCCGCGATAGCGGGAACCGGATCCACCCGGGAAGGAACGATGAGGAAATCGGCCTCCTCCATGAGCTGCATGAGCGCATCATGCTGCTGGGCAGGAAGGTGGTACGAACAGGATGATTCCTCACAAAGCTTTTGTACCGGAACAAAAATATCGGGGTCGAATGTCTGCTCATTTCCGCAGAAGAGAAAGCAGCACTGATCCTGAAGCGCTCCGGGGAGCATGCGGATGGCCTTTACAAGAATATCCTGCGCTTTGACCTGTGAGTAGGTTCCGGCTGTCAAAAAACGGACCCTTTGATGTTTGGGGTCAGGCGTATTCCAAAAAGAGGGAGATGGAGCAGACTGCCTTGCCTTCTCCCGGACACCAAAATGCAGAATGGGAAGCTCGCATCCGAAACGCCTGCGGACGATGTCCTGTACATAATGGCTGACGGCATATGTACGGATATTTGCGTGCAGAGATTTTATATCGGGTAAAACCGTTTTAAAATATTCAAAGTATTGTTCGCCTTCATGCAGCCACCAGATCACCGGCACAGGGGCGCCGTTTAGCACATGGATCACCTGATAGGAAAGAAGTGTGTTTGCAATGACCGTGTCGTATGTGTTTGCCAGATCATAAAAGGTGTTCCGTTTTTTGAAGATCTCGTCCTCGATGGTCACGGGGATATCCATCGCACGAAGCTCTTCGCGAAGCTCACCGTCCAGCAGAGAGATCAGGTCAACTTGCGCGCCTGCCTGGCGGCAAATCCGGATCATGTCCAGCAGGACGATGGGCGCGCCGGTTTTAGACAGCTGATGTGTGATAAATAAAAGCTTTTGTGCCATGTTCGTTTTCCTTTCATAAATGGCGGGAAAGATGTTTCGGTTTTCTTATTTTTCCCATCTGCCGCTCGCACCGCATGGGAGGATGAGGCCGCTGCTGCTGACCGGAAGGCCGATCTCGTCTGCCTGTACGCTGCCGCCGCGGCTCTTTAGGGCGAGACCGAGCATGTAGGCGAGTACGGCGGGCTGTAGACCGGTTGTGTAGCTATTAATAAGGAAGAGAAGCGGATCGTCGCCAAGCAGCTTCTCACAGAGAAGAATGAGTGGGTAGATCTTGTCCTCGATCTTCCACATCTCGCCCTTCGGGCCTCTGCCATAGGAGGGAGGGTCCATGATTACGGCATCGTATGTTTTCCCTCTGCGGATTTCCCGCTCTACAAACTTTACGCAGTCGTCAACGATCCAGCGGATCGGCGCATTGCCGAGGCCGGAGCTTGCCGCGTTTTCCTTTGCCCAGGAGGTCATGCCCTTCGAGGCGTCCACATGGGTGACGCTTGCCCCGGCAGCAGCCGCGGCGATGGTGGCGCCTCCGGTATAGGCGAAGAGGTTCAAGACCTTCACGGGCCTGCCGGCTCCGCGGATGAGTTCAGAAAACCATTCCCAGTTGACGGCCTGTTCCGGGAAAAGCCCGGTGTGCTTAAAGCTGAAGGGCTTTAAATGGAAGGTGAGAAGTCCGGCGGGAAGCGGATAGGAGACGTCCCACTGCTCGGGCAGATCAAAAAACTCCCAGCTGCCGCCACCCTGTTTGCTGCGGTGGTAATGTCCGCTGATCTTTTTCCAGCGCGCACCTTTTGAAACGCTCCAGATAACTTGCGGGTCCGGCCGACGCAGGATATAGCTGCCCCACCGCTCCAGCTTTTCGCCGTCCCCGGCATCAAGCACCTCGTAATCCCTCCAACCGTCTGCAATCCACATAATGCCACTCCTTTGATTTGCTGTGTTTTCTACACTACATTATATTATAGAAGAAACAGGTAGCGCAAGGGGAAAATGCGTGCAGGACGCCGCCATGGGGTCTGCTGTTCCCAACAAAAACACGCTCTCGCTCGGATAAAAACGTAGCGGATGCTAAGCTCGAAAAGACCTCGCTAAGCACCGACGTTTTTATAACGGTTTTTGTTCGGGAACAGCAGACCCCATGGCGGCTGGTTATCGCTGTCCCGAAACAGCGCATGAGAGTTAATCGATAGAGGTATTTCGGAGGTTTATACTGTGAAAGAAAATTAAGCCAAAACGTGAAATAGATACAAAAACAAGGCTCACATCGTGAACCTAAATAAGAGTATTTCCACCTTGGTAAGAGAGGCACTCATGCAATTTTACAAATTGGTCTACGAAGGTAAAATGCAGCCATTTATACATTTTTGATCAGCCAGAGAGATCAGATCCTTGGGGGAGTATCTTCCGCGGCTTTTAACATCCGTTGGCTAATACCTCAAGTAGCTGATTACGCATTTGCATCCCGCCAGTGAGGGCGCATCCGAGGGGGTGTTTTCCGCGACTTTTAACATCCGTCGGAGAACAAGTCACGCAGCCAGATACGTTCTCCGAAACGGATGTGTGTCGCAGAAAACACCCCCTCGGATGCGCCCGGACTTGATAATTCCAAATTGTACGAAAAAAAATACAATCAAAACGCATTTATCCCTTGCACCCACCAAAAATACCATGTATACTTTTTCTTGCTGTGACATGATAGCGATGAAGCGCGAGGTTGCTGCCATCTGGCAGGTTTTTCCGTGGAGCGAATGTCAAGTCAAGAAACTGGCGACAAGTCACTGTACCAAGCAAGAATGTCTACAAAAAGGTAGAAACAACGTGTGAAAGTCATTAGGACACACACGGAGAAGTGTACAGTCACCGCTTGTCGTACTGAATTTAAAAGTGCGAAAAGGAGGCGACTTTTTTTATGGCAAGTCAAACAATGAGAATCATCTTAAAGGCGTATGACCACGAGCTGGTAGATGCATCCGCAAAGAAAATCATCGAGACCGTAAAGAAGAACGGAGCACAGGTGAGCGGACCCGTACCTCTTCCCACGAAGAAGGAAGTAGTTACAATCTTACGTGCAGTACACAAGTATAAGGATTCGCGTGAGCAGTTCGAGCAGAGAACCCATAAGAGACTCATCGATATCATTGCCCCCACACAGAAGACAGTGGATGCATTATCCAGACTGGAGATGCCCGCCGGTGTGAACATTGATATCAAAATGAAATAGGAAGTCTAGAACCTGGCGCCAAACCGGACAGAGACCGGTTTGTGTGCATTGTTTGTAGCAATGAAGGGCGAAGCCCTTTGCTACGTTCTAGGATGAACGGGAAACCGTTCCGCTGTAGAA
Organism: uncultured Lachnospiraceae bacterium; assembly: GCA_949132985.1. GTDB lineage: Bacteria > Bacillota > Clostridia > Lachnospirales > Lachnospiraceae > W0P33-017. The sequence continues at coordinate 7,177 of CASCGD010000015.1, read as the reverse complement.
ACGCGGCAGGAGCCGCAACAGGAGGTATAACATGAATAAAGCAATTTTAGCAACCAAGGTTGGAATGACCCAGATCTTCAATACGGACGGGGTTCTGACTCCCGTGACAGTATTGCAGGCTGGCCCCTGTGTTGTTACGCAGGTAAAGACCGTTGAGAACGACGGGTACAATGCGCTGCAGGTCGGCTTTGTTGACAAGAAGGAAAAGATCGTCAACAAGGATGCTAACGGCAAGAAAGAGATCCGCCGTCGTCACGGCGTAAACAAGCCGGAGAAAGGACACTTCGACAAAGCGGGTGTCACAGGCAAGCGGTTTGTGAGAGAGTTTAAGTTTGATAACGCTGCTGATTACAAGCTGGCGGACGAGATCAAGGCAGACATCTTTGCAGAGGGCGACAAGGTAGACGCTACTGCAATTTCAAAAGGAAAAGGATTCCAGGGCGCTATCAAGAGATTAGGACAGCACAGAGGACCTATGGCTCACGGTTCAAAGTTCCACCGTCATCAGGGTTCCAACGGTGCCTGCTCATCTCCCAGCCGTGTGTTTAAGGGAAAAGGAATGCCCGGTCATATGGGATGTGTACGTGTAACTGTACAGAATCTGGAGATCGTAAAGGTAGACGCAGAGAACAATCTGCTTTTAGTCAAGGGATCAGTTCCCGGCCCTAAGAAATGCTTAGTAACAATCAAAGAGACCACAAAGGCAAGTAAATAGTGCTTATTCGGGAAAGGAGGAACCAGACAATGGCTAATGTAGCTGTTTATAATATGGAAGGCAAGGAAGTTGGAACGCTGGATTTAAACGACGCTGTGTTTGGCGTGGAAGTCAACGAGCATCTCGTGCACATGGCAGTGCTTCAGCAGCTTGCAAATAACCGTCAGGGAACGCAGAAGGCAAAGACCCGTTCTGAGGTTCGCGGCGGCGGAAGAAAACCCTGGAGACAGAAGGGAACCGGTCATGCAAGACAGGGTTCAACCAGAGCGCCCCAGTGGACTGGCGGCGGCGTTGTATTCGCGCCCGTTCCGAGGGATTATTCCTTCAAGATCAATAAAAAAGAGAAGCGCGCGGCATTAAAGTCTGCTCTTACATCCAAAGTACAGGAGAACAAGCTGATCGTCGTTGACGAGTTAAAGCTGGATGAGATCAAGACGAAAAGGTTCGCGGCAGTTTTAAAGAATTTGAACGTTGAAAAGGCATTGGTAGTGATTGACGATAATGATCAGAATGTTGTCTTAAGTGCGCGGAATATCCCTACCGTAAAGGTTGCGCAGACAAATTCCATCAACGTATTTGACATCTTAAAGTACAGCACCGTGGTAGTGACAAAGGATGCTGTAGCAACCATCGAGGAGGTGTATGCATAATGGCAAACGTACAGTATTATGACGTAATCCTTACTCCGGTAGTTACCGAGAAGAGTATGAATGCGATGGCTGAAAAGAAGTACACCTTCTATGTTCATCCGGAAGCAAACAAAACTATGATCAAAGAAGCAGTCGAGAAAATGTTTGACGGCACAAAGGTTGCAAAGGTAAACACCATGAACCTTGAGGGAAAGAAAAAGCGCCGCGGCATGACGGTTGGAAAGACTGCAAAGAAAAAGAAGGCGATCGTTCAGCTGACAGAGGACAGCGCGGACATCGAGATTTTCAGCGGACTGTAATTGTTGTGAGGGTACTGAACAGATCGCGATAATGAAAACATGAGTTTGAAAGGAGAACAACAATGGGAATTAAGACCTATAATCCCTATACACCTTCCAGAAGAAATATGACTGGATCTGATTTCTCTGAAATTACAAAGAAGACTCCTGAGAAGTCCCTGCTGGTGGCGCTGCCCAAGCATTCCGGACGCAACAATCAGGGTAAAATTACAGTGAGACATCAGGGTGGCGGAAATAAGAGAAAATACAGACTGGTAGATTTTAAGAGAAATAAAGACGGAATCCCCGCAAGGGTCATCGGCATCGAGTACGATCCAAACCGTACCGCAAACATTGCACTGATCTGTTATCTGGACGGCAAGAAGTCCTATATCATCGCACCCGAGGGACTGAAGGACGGTATGACCGTCATGAACGGGCCGGATGCGGAAATCCGCGTTGGAAACTGCCTGCCGCTCGAGTATATCCCGATCGGTACGCAGGTTCACAACATTGAGTTATATGCCGGAAAGGGCGGCCAGATGGTGCGTTCCGCAGGTATGAGTGCACAGCTCATGGCGAAGGAAGGAAAGTATGCAACCCTTCGGCTTCCCTCCGGTGAGATGAGAATGGTTCCTATGAACTGCAGAGCGACTATCGGAGTTGTCGGCAACGGAGATCACAGCCTGATCAAGATCGGTAAAGCAGGACGTAAGCGCCACATGGGTATCCGTCCCACTGTCCGCGGTTCCGTTATGAACCCGAACGACCATCCGCACGGCGGCGGCGAGGGCAAAGCGCCCATTGGACGTCCCGGTCCCTGCACACCTTGGGGCAAGCCTGCTCTTGGTCTTAAGACGCGTAAGAAGAAAAAAGCTTCTAACAAGTTGATCGTAAGAAGAAGAGATGGCCGTGCCATCAAGAGCAAATAGGAGGTAAGATATGTCTAGATCACTGAAAAAAGGACCTTTCGCAGACGCAAGTTTGTTAAAGAAAGTAGATGCCATGAACGCTTCCGGAGATAAGAGCGTAATTAAGACATGGTCACGCCGCTCCACGATCTTCCCTTCCTTCGTTGGACACACCTTCGCTGTTCATGATGGAAGAAAACATGTGCCGGTATATGTGACCGAGGATATGGTCGGCCATAAGCTGGGAGAGTTTGTTGCCACCAGAACTTACAGAGGACATGGCAAGGACGAAAAGAAATCGGGAGTAAGATAAATAAAGGAGGTTGAAATCCATGGCAAAAGGACATAGATCCCAAATAAAGAGAGAGAGAAATGCGAATAAAGATACCAGACCTTCTGCAAAGTTATCTTATGCAAGAATGTCTGTTCAGAAAGCCGGATTCGTATTAGATGCCATTCGTGGAAAGGATGTGGAGACAGCGCTTGCGATTGTCACCTATAATCCGCGCTACGCGTCCAGTGTAATCGAAAAGCTGCTCAAGTCAGCAATTGCGAATGCCGAGAACAACAACGGAATGAAGAGAGATGATCTCTACGTTGAGGAGTGCTACGCAAACAAAGGACCTACAATGAAGAGAATCAGACCGAGGGCACAGGGACGGGCTTACCGCATCGAGAAGCGTATGAGCCACATCACAATCGTGCTGAATGAAAGATAGGAGGTAGGACATGGGACAGAAAGTAAATCCTCATGGCTTGAGAGTCGGAATCATCAAGGACTGGGACTCTAAATGGTATGCGGAGGCAGACTTTGCAGACAACTTAATCGAGGACCATGAGATCAGAAAGTTCTTAAAGAAAAAATTATATGCAGCAGGCATTTCAAAGATTGAGATCGAGCGCGCATCTGACCGCGTAAAGGTGATCGTGTACACCGCAAAGCCGGGTGTGGTTATCGGTAAGGGCGGCGCTGAGATCGAGAAGATTAAGACAGAGGTACAGAAGCTTACGGACAAGAAGCTGATCGTCGACATCAAAGAGGTCAAAAGACCTGACAAGGATGCACAGCTTGTGGCTGAGAACATTGCACAGCAGCTTGAGAATCGTGTATCTTTCCGTAGAGCAATGAAGTCCTGCATGAGCAGAACCATGAAGGCGGGAGCGCTTGGAATCAAGGCAAGCTGTTCCGGTCGTTTGGGCGGCGCGGATATGGCGCGTACCGAGTTTTACAACGAGGGAACGATTCCCCTTCAGACACTGCGTGCAGATATTGATTATGGATTCGCCGAGGCAGATACCACTTACGGCAAGGTTGGCGTAAAGGTATGGATCTACAAGGGCGAGGTACTTCCTAAGAAGGGTAAAAAGGAAGGAGGAGCACAGTAATGTTAATGCCGAAGAGAGTAAAGCGGAGAAAGCAGTTCCGCGGTACTATGACAGGAAAGGCTTCCAGAGGCAACAAGATCACCAACGGTGAGTATGGTATTATCGCAATGGAGCCGGCTTGGATTAAATCTAACCAGATTGAAGCAGCCCGTATCGCCATGACACGTTACATCAAGCGTGGCGGTAAAGTTTGGATTAAAATTTTTCCCGACAAACCTGTGACAGCAAAACCTGCTGAGACCCGTATGGGTTCCGGAAAGGGTTCTCTGGAATATTGGGTAGCGGTAGTGAAGCCCGGCCGCGTCATGTTTGAGATCTCCGGGGTATCCGAGGAGATTGCCCGTGAGGCGTTGCGTTTGGCGACACACAAATTACCTTGCAAGTGTAAAGTAGTTTCTCGTGCAGACTTAGAAGGCGGTGAATCAAATGAAAACTAGTAAATTTTTAGAAGATCTGCGCAGCCAGTCCGCAGAGGAGTTAAGCGCGCAGTTAGTAGAGGCGAAGAAAGAGCTGTTTAATTTGAGATTCCAGAACGCTACCAATCAGTTAGACAACACTGGAAGGATCAAAGAAGTGAGAAAAAATATTGCCAGAATTCAGACCATCATCACTGAAAAGGCAAATGCATAATCCCAGTGAAAGGAGAACAGATCCGTGGAAGAAAGAAATCTTAGAAAAACCCGTGTCGGCGTGGTTGTGAGCGATAAGATGGACAAGACAATCGTTGTGGCTGTCAAGAACAACGTGAGACATCCTCTTTACAATAAGATCATCAAGAGAACCTACAAGCTGAAAGCACACGATGAGAACAACGAGTGCAAGAAGGGTGATACCGTGAGAGTAATGGAGACAAGGCCGCTGTCGAAGGACAAGAGATGGAGACTTGTCGAGATCATGGAGAGAGCGAAATAAAGGAGGATACCAGCATGGTACAGCAGGAAAGCAGACTGAAGGTCGCTGATAATACCGGTGCGAAAGAGCTGTTATGCATCCGTGTTATGGGCGGTTCTACAAGAAGATATGCAAATATCGGTGATATCATCACTGCGAGCGTGAAAGATGCAACACCAGGCGGTGTTGTAAAGAAGGGCGACGTTGTGAAGGCAGTTGTTGTCCGCACGGTAAAGGGCGCTCGCCGCAAAGACGGTTCTTATATCAAATTTGATGAGAACGCAGCCGTGATCATCAAGGATGATAAGACTCCCAGAGGAACCCGTATTTTTGGACCAGTGGCAAGAGAGCTTCGCGACAAACAGTTCATGAAGATCGTGTCTCTAGCTCCGGAAGTATTATAGGAGGAGGAAAGCAATGGCAACATTAAAGATCAAAAAGGGTGACACTGTTAAGGTGATCGCCGGAAAAAATAAAGATAAAGAGGGTAAGGTAATCGCAGTAGACCCCAAGAAGGGAACCGTATTAGTTGAGGGCGTCAACATGATCACCAAGCATACCAAGCCCAGCATGGCAAATCAGCAGGGCGGTATCATCCATCAGGAAGGTCCCATTGATATTTCTAACGTTATGTACGTTCACAAGGGCAAGGCTACACGCGTTGGCTTCAAGATGGACGGCGATAAGAAGGTACGTTTCGCAAAATCAACCGGTGACGTTATCGACTAATTATAGAAGAGAGGAGGTCCACAAGTGAGCCGATTAAGAGATCAGTACGAGAACGAGATCAAGGACGCAATGATCAAAAAATTTGGATATAAAAATGTAATGGAGGTTCCGAAGCTTGAGAAGATCGTAGTCAACATGGGTGTTGGCGAGGCAAAGGAAAACGCGAAGATCCTCGAGGCTGCTATGGGAGACATGGAGATTATTACCGGTCAGAAGCCCATTGCGACCAAGTCAAAGCACTCCATTGCGAACTTCAAAATCAGAGAGGGAATGCCCATTGGATGTAAGGTGACGCTTCGCGGAGAGAAGATGTACGAATTTGCTGACCGCCTGATCAACCTTGCATTGCCCCGTGTACGAGATTTCCGCGGCGTAAATCCCAACGCTTTTGACGGCAGAGGAAACTATGCGCTCGGAATTAAAGAACAGTTAATTTTCCCTGAAATCGAGTATGACAAAATTGATAAGGTACGTGGAATGGACGTTGTATTTGTAACCACCGCTAAGACCGATGAGGAAGCGCGTGAGTTGTTGACCTTATTCAATATGCCGTTTGCAAAGTAGAAGCAGGAGGAAACTTAAATGGCAAAGACATCTATGAAAATCAAGCAGCAGCGCAAACCGAAGTTCTCCACAAGAGCTTACACACGCTGCAGAGTATGCGGTCGTCCGCATTCTGTACTCAGAAAATACGGCATCTGCAGAGTATGCTTCCGCGAGATGGCATACAAGGGGGAGATCCCGGGAGTTAAGAAGGCGAGCTGGTGACATTGAGCACTTAGCGAATACGAGCCGCAGGCGGAGTATGAGGTTAGTGCGAAAGTCGTCGCCGACACTTAGCGGTAACGAGCCGGAGGCGAAGTTAGCGTGTTAGTGGAGCGCGACATGCACAGGTGGCGAAAACGTTAAGTACACTTAGCGAATACGAGCCGCAGGCGAAGTATGAGGTTCGTGCGAGGTCGTTCTTTGAGCTTAGCGAAAAGAACTACCTTATGGAATTAAAATATAACGGAGGTAAATATCATCATGACAATGAGCGATCCTATTGCAGATATGCTTACAAGAATCCGTAACGCAAACACTGCAAAACATGATACAGTTGATATCCCTTCTTCAAGAATCAAGGTCGCAATCGCTGACATTCTTGTTGATGAGGGATATATCTCAAAATACGATATTGTTGAAGACGGAAGCTTTAAGACGATCCGCGTTACCTTAAAATATGGCGCAGACAAGAGCGAGAAGATCATTACCGGAATAAAGAGAATTTCGAAGCCCGGTCTTCGCGTGTATGCGGGCAAGGACGAGATACCCCACGTGCTGGGCGGACTTGGAATTGCAATCCTCTCCACAAACAAGGGTATCTTGACCGACAAGCAGGCCCGCAAAGAGCAGGTCGGCGGAGAAGTGCTTGCGTTTGTGTGGTGACCGGAAGCAACTTGGTGAAACCGAGCCGTAGGCGAAGGTTGAGCCTAGTGCGAGGTCGTTCTTTGAGATTAGCGAATGTGAGCCGATAGGCGAAGCATGAGCTTAGCGAAAAGAACATCCTTTATGCAAAAGTCGTCGCCGACACTTAGCGGTAACGAGCCGAAGGCGAAGTTGGCGCGCTAGTGGAGC